>DATHJG010000842.1:0-17634 GCA_035489875.1 Solirubrobacteraceae bacterium
CAGTCACTCAGCGGCCGCGTCGGCGAACGTCACGCCAGTTCGAACCTGGCTTGGCAGCGTCCCGCGGCGTGCCTGGTCGAGCACGTCGCGCAGCCACGCCTCCGCGCCCCGCTTCGTGAACCACCCGCTGGGCGGGCGGCCACGCCCGTTCCACACAGGACCGACGTGGCGCTGTACCTGGCGACCGTCTGGTAGCCCGTGCTTGGCGTACCACCACGGGCCGCGCTTGTGCTCGACCCGGAACACGTGCCCACTCGGCTCGACGGGCATGGCGCCGACCAGATGCCCCGCTCGGGACATAGTCGCCGACGGACGCCAAGCCCGAAAACGGGAAAGGCTCGTGTTTGCGGGCCTTTCCTAGAGCCGACGCCCGGATTCGAACCGGGGACCCCTTCATTACGAGTGAAGTGCTCTACCAGCTGAGCTACGTCGGCGCGGGGCGCGAAGTCTAGCCGCAGCGGCCGAGCCAGTCCGTGTCCAGCATGACGCGCGCGAGGGCCGTCCAGGCGGCGCCGTAGTAGCTCGGACGCTCGAGCTCGAGGTCCTCCGCGCGGTCGAGCAACTGGGTCGTCGCACCGCGGTCGCCGGCCGCGTGCGCGGCGCCGGCGGCGCCCGCCAGACCGACGGCACTGGACTCCTCGCTGCGCGGCGCGCCGTCGAGGCCGAGCACGGCGGGGAGCGGGTCGCGGTCGCGTAGCGGCGGCCACGCACGCGCGGCCAGGCGGCGGTCGGCGGCCGCGCAGGACTCGGCGAGCCGGAGGGGGACGCGGGCGGCGTCGTAGCCGTACACCGCCGGCGCGTCGCTCCCCGGCGGTCCGGTCGGCGTGAGCGTGTCGCCCTCCAGCCGCGCCCATTCGGGCGGCAGCGGTTGGTCGAGCCCGCCCAGCGCGCGCCGCGCGGAGGCGCTGGCCGCCTCCCACCCGAGCGCGTCGAACGCGCGCGGCGAGAGGTAGCTCGGGTTCACGACGGCCTCGGACCGCGCCCACGGCCCGGCCACCACGAGATCGCCGACCGCCTCGTGCGCGCGGATCGCATCGCCCAGCCGCCGCCCTTCGTCCGCCAGCTCGGGCCGCCCGAACCGCCGTGCGCCGAGCAGGAGCGCGCGCGCCGCGTCGAGGTCGGCGTCGGCGGCCGGCTCGCCGTCGACGACCTGCCCGTCGTCCCAATGCCAGGCGAGCAGGCCGTCCGCTCGCCGCAGGTGATCGCGCGCCCAGGTCCAGGCGAGATCGAACCGGCGCTCGTCGCCGATCGCGGCGGCGAGCAGCATCGCGTACGCCTGTCCCTCGCTCACCGTGTCCCCGCCCTGGTCGCGCCGGACCACGCGGCCGTCGTGCTCGACGTACCCGTCGAGGAACCGCTCCGCCGCCGCGCGCGCCGCGCCCGCGGGATCGTCGCCGCGACCGACGACGACCAGGGCGACCGCCGCCGCAACCACCACGAACGCGACCGCCCACCTCACGCAGGCACGGCCTCCCGCTCCCGCTCCCGCGCCACCGCCGCCGGCAGCACCAGCGGCGCCGCACGCAGCGCCGGCAGCACGCCGGTCACCAGCACGCACACGTGCAGCGCGGCGAACGCGACGTTGTTGAGCGTCGCCGGCCCCTGGTCGCGCGTCAGCCCGTATGCCGCCGCACCGGCGAGCACGGCGAGCGCGGCGAGCGCCGGCGCGACCGCCCGCGGCTGTCGCCCGGCAGCGCCCTCCTTCGGCGTCACGACGAACCGCCCGCGCCGCCCCAGCAGCACGAGCACCGTCGACTGCACGTGGATCCAGAAGCTCGCGGCCTGCAGCGCGAACGCCTTGAACGTGTACGTCCCGCCGCCGAGCCAGGTGAGCGCGAGCAGCGCCATGCCGAAGTACGGCGCGAAGTGGACGAGGAACTGGTCGGCGGTCGTGGCCGCGAGCGGCTGCGCGCCGGTCAGGATCCGCACGACCGGGAACGACATGTAGACGAGCACCGTCCAGCCGGAGAGGAAGTACGACGCCGACAGCGCGTACTGGGCCTTCAACCGCAGCGGCAGCCGCGCGCGGAGCACCGCACCGAGCGCGCCGAGGCACCCGCGCGACCAGCGCTGCTGCTGGCTGACGTACGACGCCATGTCCTCCGGCCCGAGCCCGGCGGCGAGCACCTCGGGCACGTAGCAGGAGCGCCAGCCGCGCTCGTGCAGCCGGATCGACAGCTCGAAGTCCTCGGTCAGGGAGTCGGCGGGGAAGCCGCCGACGTCCACGAGCGCGGCCCGCCGGAACACGACGTTCGTGCCGCAGCAGAACATCGCCCCGTGCCCGTCCTTGCCGCGCGCGATCGGCCCGAAGAACAGCGCCTGCTGGCTCCAGGCGGCGGCCGGGACCTCGCCGCGCTCGGCGTTCGCGTAGTACTGCGGCGTCTGCACGAACGCGACGCGCTCGTCGTCGAGCTCCCCGAGCGTCGCCTCGAGCAGGTGCGGCGCGGGCACGTGGTCGCAGTCGAGCACGACCACGAACGGCGCATCGGCGTAGCGCAGCGCGTGGTTGACGTTGCCCGCCTTCGCCCCCCCGCGGCGGTCGCGCCGCACGTACTCGGCGCCGCGCCGGGCGGCGAGCGCGCGCATCTCCTCCGAGCGACCGTCGTCGAGCAGCCACACGCAGACCTCCGCGCCGGTCATGCGGGTCGCGGCGGCGACGGTCGGCTCGACGACCGCGACCGGCTCGTCGTAGACCGGGATGAGGACGTCGACGAGCGGCGGTGGGCCGGATCGCACGCGCCGGCGACGCCGCCGCTCGCCGGCGCAGGTCCACCAGAACCCGATCGCCTGCACGAGGTTGAACAGCTCGGCCGCGAGCAGGAGGACGTACAGCACGGGCTGCCCGACGCGCTCGGGCGCGAGCAGCCAGCCGAAGTAGAGCAGCGCCAGCGGCACGAGCGCGAACAGCAGCATCCGGGCCGCGATGCGGCGGCGGCGACCGGGTGCGGCGGCGTTCCACGTCGCCGGGCGGAGGCGGGGATCGGTCGTGCTCATCGCGCGAACTCCCAGACTCGGATCTGCGGGTAGCGCCGCTCGGCGACCAGGTCGTGCTCCCGGCTGAGCCGCCGGACGGCCGCGGTGGTCGCCTCGCGGTACTGCGGCTTGTCGAGGAACGAGCCGAGCACGATCACGCGCCGGCCGCGGGTGGGCTGCGGGACGTCGCCGCCGAGCGGGCGCGCGTCGACGCCCTCCGCGTAGTACGCGACCACGTGGTCGAGGTACTGCGGGGAGTAGACGACGACGTCGCGTGGACCGGCGCGCTGCGCGATGTCCCCCAGCGCGCCGCGGAAGTCGTACACGCGCGGGTTGTCGCCGTTGAGCTGCTGGTCGGCGAGGCCGGCGGCGAGCAGCGCGGTGGCGAGCCCGGCGATCGCGACCTGACTCCCGCGCCGCGGCGTCCAACTCGTCAGCGCCCGCGCGACCAGCAGCAGCACGAGCGGGACGGCACCGATGAAGTAGCGCGCCTCGAACACGAACGGCTTGAGCTGCCCGAGCCCGAACAGCACGACGGCGGGAACCCCCGCGGCGGCGGCCAGCAGCAGCGTGTGCCGCGAGCGGCCGCGGCCGAGCAGCGCCAGCGCGCCCAGCAGCAGGAGCGGCCACAGCGCGACCAGGCTCGTCATCGTGGCCTTCGAGTGGTAGCCGAGAACGGCCCACACGAGGTTCGTCAGCGCGGCGTATGGCCCGGGCGGCGTGGCGGCGTCGACGGCGCCGCCGCCGGTCTGCGACGGCACCTGCTGGAAGCCCTTGCCGGCCGCCTCGTTGGCGGCGAACTGCGCGTGGCCGAAGTCGAGCACGGGCACGAGCAGGAGGGCGAGCGCGGCGGTGGACGCCAGCCACGCCGCTCTCCTCTCCCGCGGCAGCCACAGCAGGAACGCCAACTGCTGGACGGCGACCAGGATCAGGCCGAAGTACTGCGTCGCGACCAGGGCGGCGGAGGCGAGCGTGAACGCGACCCAGTCGCGCGTCGTGCCGCCGCGCAGGATCCGCACCTGCATCCATGTCGCCACGAGCGCGAGCAGCATGAACAGCGCGTACATCCGCGCCTCCTGCGCGTACCAGACGGTGAACGGGGCGACGGTCGCGAGCGCGGCGGCGGCGAGGCCGGCGCGGCGGTCGTAGATGTCGCGGCCGGCGGCGTACAGGAGCGGGATCAACGCCGTCGCGGCGAGCAGCGACGGCAGCCGCACGGCGAGCTCGCCCGTACCGAGCGCGCGGACGGTGACCCACAGCACGAGGTGGTGCAGCGGCGGGTGGACGTCGGTCGTCCGCAGCGTCTCGAGCAGCTGCGGCAGCGGCATCTGCGCCTGCCAGATCGAGGTCGCCTCGTCGAGCCAGATGCCGCGCGAGGAGACCAGCCGCAAGCCGAGGCCGGCGACGGTGAGGGCCATGACGGCGGCGACGTCCCGGCGGCGGACGAGCGCCAGCGCGCCGGCGAGGCTCGGTCGCGGGAGGTCGAGCCGGGCGGGCTCGCGCAGCGCGAGCCCGCCGCCGAGGCTCGGCCGCGGGAGGTCGAGCCGCCCGGGCTCGCGCAGCGCGAGGGCTCCCGCGCCCACCGTCAGCGCCGCGGTGGCGACGAGCGTCGCGGTGACGACGCCCGCGACGTCGCCGGCCGTGCTCAGCAGGAGCGCGTGGAGCGCGGCCGCGCCGACGAGCACCGCCAGCACGGGGGCGCGCGTCGCGCAGGCGTGCGCGACCAGCACCCGGGCGACGCCGAGCAGCGCCATCGCCAGCAGGTAGGGAACGGCGTACGCGCCCACGGTCTCGTAGCGCTCGCCGAACGCGGCGGCGACGAGCCCGCCCGGGGCGACGGCGACCACCGCGACGGCCGCGAGCCCGAGCGCGCCCGCGACGATCAGCGCGACGCGCAGCGCACGGCGATCGCCGGCCCGGCCGAGCAGCATCAGCGGCACGGTCGTGGTCGCGAACGCCGCCGCGCCGCCGAACGTGGACAGGACCGCGAAGCGCGCCGCCTCGCCGGCGGGCAGCACGGCGTTGGCGAGCAGCACGTCCTGGTTCTGGACGACGGCGAGGAGCAGGAAGGCGGCGACGACACCGCTCGTCTGGGCGCTCGAGCTACCGGCCGTGACGGAGGCGGGCTCGCGCGTCCGGGGCGACGCGACGCCCTGATACGGCCTCGAAGCGCCCCGCATCGCGCGCGCGGGCAGGTGCGCGACCGCCAGCGCGGCCCAGCCGGCGACCACGACCGCGATCGCGGCGCCGACCGGGCCCGCGACCAGCGCCAGGGCGACGCCGAGCGTCAGGCGGACGAGCGGCTCGGCGAGCAGGCTCCCGACCGCGCGCGGCAGCCGGCTCAACCCGTACAGCCGCCCCCGGTCGAGCGCGATCAGCCCCGCCGTGGGTGCCGATGCCGCGGCGGCGAGCAGGAGCGCGGCCGAGATGTGCAGCAGCCCGGCGAGCGGGAACGCAAGCGCAGCGAGCGCGGCGCCGGCGCCCGCGCCGACGCCCAGCACGCGCCGCCGCGCACGGACCGCCAGCGTGGGCGAGAGCGCGCTGCCGGCGCTGAGGCTCGCCGCCGGCACGTGGATCATGAGGTAGAGCGCGAGGAACGCCGCGAGCTCGGCGAACTCGCCGGGCGCCAGCACCCGCGCCGCGACCGTCGCGAACAGCAGGTTCCCGAGGCCGGCGCCGAGCTGGCCGGCGGCAACCGTGAGCTGCTCAGAGGCGAGCCGGCGCGCACGCGGCGGCTCGGCGGCACGCGGGGTCCGCGGACGGCGCGCAGCCTCGCGCGTCGCCGGGCGATCGGTCAGGACGCTCGTCACAGCCACTCCTCCGGTCGCAGGGCGAGTCCGTCGAGGGCGTCCGCCTCCTCCGTGCGGCCGCCCGCGAGCAGCACGCGGAGGAGCCGGAAGCCGGCCTCGGCCCGCTCGCGCTCGCGCCGCACCGCCTCCGGGGCGGCCGCGGGCGCGCCGAGCGCCGCCACGACCGCCGCGGTCAGCGCGGCGGGCGGCGCTTCCGCGGAGACCCGCGGCTGCCCGAGCCGCCGCGCAGCGGCCGCCAGCTTCGGCTCGTGCACGAACGCCACGAACGGCGTCCCCACCGCGGCGGCCGCGACGAGCGCGTGGAAGCGCAGCCCGACCACGAGCCGCGCGTCCTCGAAGCCGGCGCACGCGGCGGCGAGGTCGGCGGGCGGCGGCAGCACCACGACGGACTCGAGACGGCGAGCGGGATCGAGCCGTCCGGCGCCGGCACGGGACGCCCGGTCAGCGCCGGCCTCGAGCCGCACGGCGACGGCGTGCGCGAGCGCGGCGTCCGCCCCGCCGCGGTCCCACGGCTGCAGCGCGAGCGGGACGCCTGCGCCGGCCAGCGGCGCGAGCGCCGCGGCCAGCCGGTCCGCGAGGTCGCCGCCGCCGGCGAGGTGGCTGAGCGCCAGGACGACGGGCCCGTCGGGGCGACCGCCGCGATGTGGGCCCGGCAGATCGAGCGTCCACGACGGGTCGGCGCCGACGCGCACCGGCGCCGGGGCGCCGGCGGCGGCGAGCCGGGCAGCCGACTCGTCGTCGCGCAGGATCAGCAGGTCCGCGGCGTGCACGATGACGCGCGCGAGCTGGCGCGCAGCCCGGCCGTCCAGGTCACCGGCGCCCACCCCGACCAGCGCGAGCGGGCGGCGCATGGCCTTCGCCGCGACGGCCATCGCCGCCGCGCGCGCCAGCAGCGCGAGCGGCCGCCGGCCGCACGCGGGATGCAGCCGCTTGAAGACCGTCCCGCCGGCGAACACGACCGCGTCGGCGGCTCGAACGGCGCTGAGGACCGCCGCCGCGTCGTGACGCGCGACGGCGGCGATGCCGTGCTCGCCGGCCGTGGCCGCGGGAGCGCTCGACGTCGCCGTCAGCGCCGCGCCGGGCAGCGCCTGCGCGAACGAGCGGAGGAGCGCCTCGTCGCCCGGGTTCCCCTGGCCGAACGCGCCGGCCAGCAGCACGTGCGCGTCGACCCGCGGGGCGAGCGTGGCGTCCCTCGTGAGCGGCGTCGTCACGCGCCCACCTCCTCGTAGAGCTCGAGGTGGCGCCGCGCGATCTCCGGCCAGCTCCGACCGACGGCCAGCACGGCCGCCTCGTCGCGCAGCGCGGCCGCGGCGGAGCGGTCGTCCCCCAGCTCGCGCAGGCGGTCCGCCAGGGCGGCGGCGCCGCGCGCGACGCTGAGCGCGGGCGGCGCGCCGGTCGTCGCCGCGAGCGCCTCGGACATCAGCACCGGGGTGCCGTGCGCGAGCGCGAGCGCGAGCGGGCCGCGCGTCGCGAACGGGCGCGGGTGGAGGAGGAGCGCCACGTCGGCGGCTGCGAACCAGGCGCCGACGTGGGCGTCCGGCACGTACCCCGTGAACCGCGCGTTCGGCGGTGCGGCGGCGCGCAGCTCGGCGGCGTAGCCGCCCGCGAGGCGTGGATGCTCGCCGCCGGCGATCGCGAGCACGACGCGATCGCCGGTGCGCCGCGCCGCCTCCAACGCGGTCTCCAGCCCCTTGTACGGCGCGACGAAGCCGAAGCAGAGCGCGAGCGTGACGTCCGGATCCACGCCGAGCGCCGCCCGGGCGGCCGCGCGCGGCACCGCTGCCGGCGCCTCGATGCCGTGCGGCACGACGGTCGCGCCCGGCACGACGCCCTCGAACGACGGCTCGTGCACGACCACGCCGCCGGCGAGCGCGCCGATCGCCCGCTGCACGGCGGCGACGGCGGCGCGGGCGACCGGCGGCGGTACGCGCACGCCGTGCGTGCGCGTGAAGTCGCGGTCGACGCCCGCCGGCGCGACGACGTGATGCATCGTCACGACCGCCCTCCGCCGTGCCGCGCGCAGGCCCGCGAGCGCCGGGACGATCGCGGGCGCCGCCGCCGGCCCGCCGTAGAGGAAGAGCTCGTGCTGCAGATGGACCGCCGGCGCGCCGGTCGCGCGGGCGGCCGCGGCCGCGACGGGCAGCGCGGCGATCCCGCGCCGCCAGCTGCGCCGCACCTCGACCGCGCCGTCGCGCACGACCCGCGGCAGACCGTCCTCCTCCGGCGCGACGACGGTCACCCGCGCGCCGGCATCGCCGAGCGCGCCGGCGAGCGCCGCCGCGTACGAGGCCACCCCGGTCCACCCGCCGTGCCGCTCCCCCGGCGGCGGGTAGGGCGCGACGAGCGCGACGTCCGGCGAAGCCGCCGCGCCGCGACCCGCACGCCAGGGCCGGCGCTCGCCCGCGACGCCCGGCGACACCGCCGCGTGCCATTTGCGATCAGGCCCGCGCATCGTGCCACCTCCACATCGCACCCTCACTGCGCCGCGGCGACCGCGCCCACGAACCCAGCAACGCGACATCGCGCCAGCCCGGCCGCCGCGGCGAGGGCAGGCGCCGGCGCGCCCAGAGGCGCAGCAGCGACGCGCCCATCCGGCGCGAATCGCCCAGCGCGCTCACGCGCGACCCCTCCTGGTGGATCCAGACCGTCGGGATCTCCACGACGCGCCAGCCCCGCTCGCGCGCCGCCGCCAGCAGGTCGACGTCGAACAACAGGTCGCGCGCGGCGAGGTGCGGGAGCACGTCGTCGGCGACGTCGCGCCGCAGCACCTTCGCTCCGCACTGCGTGTCGCGGTACGGCAGCCCCATGAGCATGCGCACGCTCGACGCGAACCCGGCGCTGGTGAGCTCCCGCGCGAACGGCCGCCGGGCGGGCAGGAGCGCCGCGGGATGGCGGCGGGAGGCGATCGCCCCACCGACTTCGGCGGCGGCGCCGGCGAGCCGCAGCAGCTCGCGCGGCGGCGTCGCGCAGTCCGCATCCACGAAGCCGACGAGGTCCGCGTCCGAGCGCCGGAACGTCGCGGCGATCACGCCGCCCTTCCCCAGCTTGGGGTAGTCGAACGCTCGCACGCGTGCGTCGGCGCGTGCGTGCCCGGCGACGATCTCCGAGGTCGCGTCGGTGCACGAGTCCAGCGCGACGAGCAGGCGAACGCCCTCGTCGGGGCAGGCCGCGCGGTAGGCGCGCAGCGTGCGGTCGATCCTCTCCTGCTCGTTGTGGGCCGGCATCACGATGTCGAGACGCAAGTCCACCTCCCATCGCGGGTCGGGAACGGGACGCAGCGACTTCCTCCCTCATGACCAGGAGCGCGGCCGCCGCGTCAGCCCCTGCTGCGGACGGCAAGCCCTGGTCGCCTCAGCCCCAACCAACAGGTCGGCTCGCTCAAGGTTTCAGTGGTTGTGACCCGGGTCACACTTCTCCCCGCTGTTTCCGCCGATCGGCCATCGAACATTGGGCTATGTGGCCAAATGGCTCATTGCTCGCCTTTCAGGGGCGTTCTACGTTCGACGGCCGTACCATGGCCGAGCCACCCTTCGTCCTGCTCCTCGTCGCCGCCGACGAGGCCGACCGCCGCCAGATCGGCGAGCTGCTGCCCGACGGCTGCGCCGACGTGCATTGGACGACGAGCGTGGCCTCCGCGCTCGCGGCCGTCGGGGAGCACCCGCACGACGCCGTGCTGTTGGACGCGGAGCTGGGCGACGAGACGGCCGTACGCGCGCTGCTGGAGGAGGACCCGCGCGCGCAGGTGATCCTGCTCGGCGATCCCAGCGGCGCCGCCGCCGTCCGGGCCGCCCGCGCGGCCGGCGCCGTCGACCACCTGCCCAAGACCACGCTCGACGGCGACACGCTGGAGCGCGCCGTCCGCTACGCCGCCGACCACCGCCGCTCGGTCGAGCGGCTCCAGCACGGCGCGCTGCACGACGCGCTGACCGGGCTGCCGAACCGCACGCTGTTCCTCGACCGCCTCGAGCAGTCCCTGCGCCGGGCGCGCCGGCGCGGCTCGGCGTCCGGCGCCGCGGTGCTGTTCCTCGACCTCGACCGCTTCAAGGTCGTCAACGACTCGCTCGGCCACCAGGCGGGCGACCAGCTGCTGCAGGCCGTCGCGCTACGCCTGGATGCGGCGCTGCGTCCGGGCGACACCGTCGCGCGGATGGGGGGCGACGAGTTCACGGTCCTGCTGGAGGACACGACCGACCCGCGCGAGGCGACGATCGTCGCCGAGCGCATGCTCGCCACGCTCGCCGCGCCGTTCACCGTCGCGAGCCGCGAGCTGTTCGTGTCCGCCTCGATCGGGATCGCCCTCGGCGGGCCGGAGCAGAACCCGGAGGAGCTGATCCGCGACGCCGACGTCGCCATGTACCGCGCGAAGGCCGGCGGCAAGGCGCGCCACGCGGTCTTCGACGCCCAGATGCATCGCAACGTGGTCGCCCGGCTGGACCTGGAGACCGACCTCCGGAAGGCGATCGAGACCGGCAGCCTGCAGGTCCTCTACCAGCCGATCATGCGGACGACCACGCGCGAGGTCACCGGCTTCGAGGCGCTCTGCCGCTGGGACGTCGAGCCGCGCGACTTCCTGGCGATCGCGGACGAGACCGGCCTGATCGTCCCGCTCGGCGCGTTCGTGCTCGGCGAGGCCGCGCGCCGCGCGGCGGAGTGGGGCGTGTGCGTGTCGGTCAACGTGTCCGCGCGCCAGCTCGCCGACCCCGACTTCGGCGACGCCGTCGAGCACGCGCTGCGCGCGTCGAACGCGCCGCCGGAGCTCCTGCGGCTGGAGGTCACCGAGTCCGGGATGACCCAGGACCCCGAGGGCGCGCGCCGCACGCTCACCGCGCTGCGCGGGCGGCTCGGCGTCACCGCGCACCTCGACGACTTCGGCACCGGCGCGTCGTCGTTGCGCTTCCTGCACCGGTTCCCCGGCGACGCGCTCAAGATCGACCGCGGGCTGGTGATCGACATGCTCACCGACCCCGGCTCGTACGAGATCGTCAAGGCGATCATCGGCCTCGCGCACAACCTCGGGATGGAGGTGGTGGGTGAGGGCGTCGAGACCGCCGAGCACCTGGACAAGCTCCATGTGCTCGGTTGCGAGCTCGCGCAGGGCTTCTTCCTCTCGCCCCCGCTCACGGCCGAGGCGGCGGCCGACCTGCTGGCCCCGCGGGCCGCCGAGCCGAGCTCGACGGCGCCGCTGAAGCCGGTCTCGTAGCTGAGCTAGGAGCGCTGCGGGCGGTCGGACTCGCGGACGTCGTCCGTGATCCGGTCGCGCTCGAAGCGCCGCTCGTCCTGGGGCGGGTTCGCGACGTCCGCGAAGCGGTCGCGCTCCGACTCGTCGATCAGCTCCTCGTCGGCGAGCCCGCGCTCGTGCTGCGCGGCGCGCTCGGACTGGAGGTTCGCCTCCGCACGCTCGCGCTGCGCCGTCTGCTCGGCCATGCGCGCCTGCTGCTCCGAGATCTCCGCGCGGCTCTCGCGCTCGGCAGCCGCGGAGCGGTGCTCGCCGGCGACGGTCTCGCGGCGCGAATGGAGCTCGCGCTCGGTCTGCTTGCGACGAGCGGACGCGCGCATGCGCGGCATCAGCACGAGCAGCGCGAGGATGATGATCGCCGCGACGACGATGGCGATGATGAGCCCGGTGGACATCAGGATGTCCTCCCTTCCTGCGTTGGGGGCGAAGTCCCTAGCCTTCCCCGCCGATGACTCGCTCACACGTCGCCCCCGACTTCGACCTCCAGTCCCACTCGATCGCGTCTGACGGCGCGCTCCCACCCGCCGCCGTGGTGGCGCGCGCGGCGGCCGACGGGATGCGGCTGATGGCGCTGACCGACCACGACACCGTCGACGGCGTGGCGGAGGCGCTCGCCGCCGCACGCGAGCACGGCCTCCGCTGCTCCCCCGCGGCGGAGCTCTCGAGCGTGTCGGGCGCGTTCGAGGACCTGCACGTGTGCGGCTACGAGCTGCGCCACGACGACCCGGCGCTGCGCGACACGCTGGCCGACTTCCGCGCCGACCGCGGGCGGCGGATCTGGGCGATGGCCGACCGGCTGGAGGAGCTCGGCTTCGCGCTGGACCGCAGCGGGCTGCGCGCCCGTGAGGCGGCCGGGGCGCCGCTCGGGCGACCGCACCTGGCCGACGCCGTGCTCGCCCACCCGGCGAACGCCGCGAAGCTGCGCGCCGAGGGGATCGCCCGCAAGGACACGCTCTTCCCGCCCTACCTGGTCCCGGGCGCCGCCGCCTACGTGGCCCGCTCCCGGCCGACGGTCGAGGAGGCGATCGAGGTCATCCACGCGGCCGGCGGCGTCGCCGTGTGGGCGCACCCGTTCTGGGACATCGCCGAGACCGAGACGGTGCTCACCGCGATCGCGCGGTTCGCCGCCGCCGGGCTGGATGGCGTCGAGGTGTTCTACGCGACCCACGACGAGGAGCAGACCCGCACGCTGTACGCGGCGGCGCGCGACCGCGGGCTCCTCGCCACCGGCTCGTCCGACTTCCACGGCCCGGAGCACGATCGGTTCGACCGCTTCGGTGCGTTCTCGCTCTACGACCTCGAGCCGGTCCTCGGTCCGATCGGGGGTTGAGCGGACGGGCTGGATGTCAGTCCGCCGGAACCGGGCGAGCCGGCCTGACGCTTCACTGTGGAACGAGGAGGATCGGGCAGCGGACGCAGCACGACGGTGGCAAAGAGCTAGCATCACGGCGGTGCGACCGGCGGCTGGCGGGACGGCGTGCCGAGCGTCTGGATCACGATCGCGGCGATGATGATCCCGCCGCCGACGAGCGTGGCGGTGTTCGGCCGCTCGCTCAACGCGAGCCAGACCCAGAGCGGCCCGAGCACGACTTCGAGCAGCGTGATGAGCCCGACCTGCGCCGCCGGGATCAGCCGCGCGCCGATCGTCAGCAGCACGAGGCCGAGGCCGATCTGGGTCCCGCCCAGCACCGCGAGCCAGAGCGCGTCCTCGCCGCCGACGTCGGCGGGGCTGGCGAGCGGGAGGAAGACGACCAGCAGCATGAGCTGCGAGAGGCAGGTCGCGGGCGCCATCGACACGTCGCGGCGGTGCCGGGTGATCACGAGCGCCAGCGCGAACGCGAGCGCCATGACGAGGGCGAGGCCGTCGCCGACCGGGTCGCCGCCTCCCGGCGCGCCGAGCATGAGCGTCACGCCCGCGAGCGCGATGACCATCGCGAGCGTGCTGAGCCGCGTGAGGCGCTCGCCCAGGAACACGCGTGCGAGCAGGGCGGCGAGGACCGGAGAGACCGCCTGGATGAACAGCACGCGCGCGACGCTCGTGTGGTTCAGCGCCGCGATGAACGTCCCGGACGAGACCGCGAGGCAGAGCGCGAAGCCGACGCCGGCGACGCCCACGGACCGGTACGCCTGCACGACCCGGCCGCGCTCGGCGACCGCGACGTAGGCCAGCAGCGCGAGCGCGGCGAAGAACGCGCGCCCGGCGAGCTGCGTGGCGGTGTCGAGCGAGAGCTGGCGCTGCAGGAGGCCTGCGCTCGACCACGCCACCGCGGCCAGCGCGACGTACACCTGCCCGCGACGATGCTGGGCGGCCTGGTCGAGCACCGCGCTGGCCGCCATCACCCGCGAAGTGAATCACGCACAATAGTAAATGAATCATCGTTTACTATCTCTTCCATGACCCTCTCGCACCACGTCGCCGTCGTCGCCGGCGCGACCCGCGGCGGCGGCCGGGCCGTCGCGATCGAGCTCGGCGCCGCCGGCGCGACCGTCTACGTCACCGGGCGCAGCGCCGGCGGGCACCGCTCGCCGATGGACCGGCCCGAGACGCTCGAGGAGACCGCCGCGCTCGTCCGCGACGCCGGCGGCACCGCGATCCTCGCCCCGACCGACCACACCGACCCGGCGCAGGTCCGCGCGCTCGCGGATCGGATCGCGCGCGAGCAGCACGGCCGGCTCGACCTGCTCGTCAACAACGTCTGGGGCGGCGATCGCCTCGCCGTGTGGGACAAGCCGTTCTGGGAGCACGACCTCGACGACGCGCTGGAGATGCAGCGCAACGCCGTCTGGTCGCACCTGATCACCGCGCACGCGCTCGCGCCGCCGATGGTGGCGTGCCGGCGCGGGCTGATCGTCGAGGTGACCGACGGGATCGAGGACGGCTACCGCGGCACGCTCCCCTACGACCTCGTCAAGGCGTCGGTGATCCGGCTCGCGCTGGCCGAGGCCGCCGACCTGCGCCCGCACGGCGTGGCCGCGCTCGCGCTCACCCCCGGCTTCCTGCGCTCCGAGGCCGTGCTCGACCACCTCGGCGTGACGGCGGAGAACTGGCGCGACGGGATCGAGCGGGACCCGCACTTCGCGTTCTCCGAGACGCCGCGCTTCCTCGGCCGGGCGATCGTCGCGCTCGCCTCCGACCCGGCGATCATGGACAAGAGCGGCGGGCGCTTCGCGACGTGGGGTCTGGCGCACGAATACGGCTTCGACGACGTCGACGGGGCGCGGCCCGACTGGGGCGCGCACGCGATCGCGGCGGGACTGGCCGGCTGAGGTGCCGCGCCCGCGGACCGTCGACGACGAGGTGCTCCTCGCCGCCGCGCTCGACCTCATCGGCCGCGTGGGGCCGGCTCGGCTGACGCTGGCGCGCGTGGCCGAGGAGGTCGGGTTGTCGCCGGCGACGCTCGTGCAGCGCTTCGGCTCCAAGCGCGGGCTGATGCTCGCGGCGGCGCGCCGCGGCACCGACTGGGCCGCCCGCTTCGCCGCAGCGCGTGAGGCGGCGCCCACGCGCGTCGAGGCGCTGGTCTCCGCGCTGGTCGAGGCGACCGCGGCCGTGCGGACGCCGCAGACGATGGCGAACAGCATCGCGTTCCTCCAGATCGACCTCGCCGACGACGAGTTCCACGCCGAGGCGCTCGCCGGCGCGCGGGCGATGCGGGACGAGATCGAGGCGCTGCTGCGCGAGGCGCTCGACGCCGGCGAGCTGGCGGGCGCCGATCCGGCGATGCTGGCGGAGACCGTGGCGACGGCGTACAACGGCGCGCTGATCACGTGGGCGATCCACCGGGAGGGCGCGGTGGGCGCGTGGCTGCGGGCGCGGATCGAGGCCGTGCTCTCCCCGTACGAGATCCGCGCAGGCGGGCCGTAGGCGCCGCCGCCCTATGCCACGCGCCGGTCGCCGCCCTACGCCACGCGCCGGCCGGTCTCGGCGACCGAGTAGCCGCCGAGCGCCTCGATCTGCGCGCGGAAGTCCTCGTCCTCGAGCAGCGCCAGCAGCGGCGCGACCGCCGGCTCGCCCGGCGCCATCACGAGGTCGAACGGCTCGCGCGCGACCGGGACGAAGTCGAGGCCGAACGCGCGCGCCGCCGCCATGACGCCGAGGCCGGCGTCGGCGCGGCCCGCCGCGACCGCGGCCGCGACGGCGAAGTGGGTCGGCTCCTCGCGCTCGTAGCCGTCGACCTCGGAGGACTCGATCCCGCGGCGCGCGAGCTCGTGGTCGAGCAGCACGCGCGTGCCCGCCCCGCGCTGGCGGTTCACGTAGCGGAGGCACACCAGGTCCTCCAGCCCCGACACGCCCGCCGGGTTGCCGGGCGCGACGAGCAGCCCCTGCTCGCGGTGCACGAGCCGGACGGCCTCGACCGGACGATCGCCGAGCACGCGCCGGATCCACGGCAGCGTGTACTCGCCGGACTCGGGGTCGAGCAGGTGGCAGCCCGCCACGTGGCACAAGCCATCGCGCAGCGCGACCAGCCCGCCGAGCGACCCGACCGGGCCGGACACGAGCGTCAGGTCCGGGTCGCGGGAGCGCAGCAGCGAGGCGGCGAGGTCCAGCACGGGGTCGTGCGACCCGATCGCGACGATCGTGCGCTCGACCGCGTCGAGGTCGCGCAGCAGCCGCACCTCGACGTCCTCGCCCGCGTCGTGGCCCTCGAGCGCCGCGGGCACGATCAGCAGGCCGTCGGCGCGCACCAGCGACGTCAGCACCCCGGCGCCGCGCGGGAGCGGGGTCGCGACGAGGCCGCCGCCGACCCGCCCGAGCCGCACGCGCACCCAGTCGTCGGTCCCGAGCGAGGATGCGAGCCGCCGCGCGAGCCGCGCCGTCGCTCGTGGTCGCGCCACCGGCGCCGTCCCCTCCAGCGCGGCCAGCAGCGGGAGCGCGAACAGCTCGAACGTCAGCGCGGCGGAGACCGGGTAGCCGGGCGCGCCGAGCACCGGGATCCCGTCCACCACGCCGAGCACGACGGGATGGCCGGGCTTGACCGCGACGCCGTGCACGAGCAGCGTCCCGGCCGCCTCGACGACCGCCGCGGTGTGGTCGTCGCGGCCCGCGCTCGAGCCGGCGATCACGATCACGAGGTCTGCGCGCGCGGCCGCGTCGCGCACCGCGGCGGCGATCCGGTCGGGGTCGTCGGCGAGGATCGGGACCGACTCGGCCTCGCAGCCGGCCTCGCGCGCCTGGGCGACGAGCATCAGCGAGTTCGTGTCGACCAGCTCGCCCGGCGCCGGCTCGGAGCCGAGCGGCCGCACCTCGTCGCCGGTGGGGATGACGACGACGCGCGGGGCGCGGCGCACGGCGAGCGTCGTGTGGCCGGCGGCGCCCGCGGCGGCGAGGTCGACGGGCCGCAGCCGGTGCCCCTCCGGGAGGAGCAGCTCGGTGGCGCTCACGTCCTCCCCGATCGTGCGCACGTGCTGCCACGGCGCGACGGCGGACACCACCTCGGGCACGCCCTCCTCCCAGTGCACGTGCTCGCGCATCACGACCGCGTCGAAGCCGTCCGGCAGCGCGTCGCCGGTGTCGACGACCGCGAACGCGGCGACGCTCCGCGGTGCCGTCTCCGTCGCGCCGAGCGTGTCGCTCGCCCGCACCGCGATCCCGTCCATGGCGGCCGCGTCGTAGGCGGGCGAGGAGCGCAGCGCCCAGACAGGCGCGGCGGTCACGCGACCGAGCGCGTGCTCGAGCGAGAGCTCGACCGCGTCGAGCCGGCGTCCCCCGAGTGCGCCGAGCCACGCGGCGATCGCCTCGCCGGCCGGGACGTCGCGGATGAAGGGGGCGCGCTGGTGCAAGGGGTACAGCATGGCGTCCGGGGTTAGTGGACCCTCGGAAGTCAGGTCATGCTGCCCGCCCGCTGTGGGCAGACCTCACAATGGATGCCCTCCACCGTTGGATCTAGTCGGCACGTCAACCGAACGACGGCCCGCTCGCGGGGATCTCGTGGTCGTCGACAAGGTCGGTCGGCGCGAGGATGAACACCTCGCACATCATGTCGGGATCCTGCTGGTTGCCGCTCATGAAGCCGATCACCCGTCGGCCTGTCGCGCCCTCGATCACCGCCTCGAAGCGTTCGCGCATGAGCTCCTGGAAGTCCATGCGCTGCTGGATCACCGAGGATCCGCGCCCGCCCTCCAACAGCGTCTGTTCAACCCGGGAGAAGCCGCCGCGCAACACGCAGACCACGAGGTCGTCCTCGTAGTAGGACTTCGCCCGCGTCGGCCCACGCCCGTAGAACTCCTTCAACAGCGCCACCATCCCGTCGGAGATCGTCGTGAGGATCTCGCCATGCCGGGGCGTGCTCTTGACGTCTCGTAGGCTCACAGAACCGAGTGTGCGCGCGGTGCGAAGTCCCCTGATCCTAACCCATTCAGCGCTACACCGACGTCGAAAAGACGATGATCGAACTGCAACGCACCACGCTCGCCCACGAAACCCGCAGCGCCTTCCAGACCGCCATGCAACACAAGTTCATCGCCGCCGTCGAACACCTATCAGGCCGCGGCGTGCTGGCGTTCATCTCCAACCACCACGTCGGCCCCGACATGGAGATCGAGCTTTTCATGCTCACACCCCGGCCCGACCAGCCCGCCACGTCGCCGCCCGGCTTGACCTGATCTGGATTCTGTTCC
>DATHJG010000843.1:0-2004 GCA_035489875.1 Solirubrobacteraceae bacterium
GGCGACAGCGGCATCTCGCCGGACGAGTTCTAGCGGGCGTCGAGGGCCTGCGAGAGGTACCGCAGGCAAAGCAGCCGCCCGCCCACGGAGGAGGAGCAGCAGGAGTTCAGGGAGATGGCGCTGGCGCACTCACGCTGCATGCGCGAGCACGGCATCCCCATGGCCGACCCGATATTCAGCGAGCGCGGCGCCGAGGTCCGGATCGAGGGCGGCAGTGGCAAGCTCAACCCCGAAGACCCGAAGCTCAAGGCGGCTGAGGAGGCGTGCGCCCAGTTCATGAAGGGAGGGAAGGGCGGGAAGTAGCCGTGAGCCGGCGGGGCGGCGAACGGACGTATCGCGAGGCGGACCCCGGTGCCGCACTGACCGGACGTATCCTCCGGCGCATGCTCTTCGACGGCTTCGATGTCACGGACGTCGAGACACCGCGCGGCCGGGTGCACGCCAGGGTCGGGGGCTACGGGCCGCCGCTACTGGTGCTGCACGGCTATCCCGAGACGCACCTGATGTGGCACGCGGTCGCGCCGCGGCTGGCGGAGCGGTTCACCGTCGTCGCGGCCGACCTTCCCGGATACGGCGACTCGTTCCGGCCGCCGGTCAGCGACGATCACGCGTCGCACGGCAAGCGCGCGCTGGCCGGCGACCTCGTCGCCGCGATGGCGGAGCTCGGCCACCACACGTTCGCCCTCGCCGGTCACGACCGTGGCGGCCGGGTCGCATACCGCATGGCGCTCGACCAGCCGACCGTCGTCACGCGACTCGCGGTCCTCGACATCGTGCCCACCGGAGAGATCTGGTCGCGCGCGGACGCCCGCTTCGCTCTGGGCTACTGGCACTGGGCCTTCCTCGCGCAGCCCGCTCCGCTACCCGAGCGGCTGATCCTCGGCGACCCCGACGGCTTCTGGGTCGCGATCGAGCGAATGGGCATGAAGCGCGACGCTCGCTACCCCGACGAGGCGGTCGCCGTCTTCCGGGCGCAGCTCACCGACCCCGACACGGTCACGGCGATATGCGAGGACTACCGGGCCGGCGCGAGCATCGATCGCGAGCTCGACGATGCCGACCGCGGGCGGCGGACGATCGCCTGTCCCGTTCGCGCGCTGTGGGGCGGCGCGGGCGGGCTGCCCCGCTTCTACGACGACCCGCTCGAGCTCTGGCGGAGCTACGCGCCGGATGTGACCGGCCGCGCCGTCGAGGGCGCATCGCACTTCCTCGTAGAGGACGCGCCCGCCGAGGTCGCCGCCGACCTGCTCGAGTTCCTCGGCTGACCGGCGACCCAACCCCGGCTACGGGACGCGGAGCCGCTTCTTCTGCACCTTGCCGAGCTCGTTGCGCGGCAGGTCGGCGACGTAGCGAACGACCCGCGGGCGCTTGTGCGGGGCGAGCAGCGACGCCACGTGGTCGATCAGGTCGCCGGGCTCGACGTTCGCCCCCTCGCGCAGCACCACCCAGGCGACGACCCGTTCGCCGAGGTCGTCGTCGGGCTCCCCGGTGACCGCGGCGTCGTCGACGGCGGGGTGCTCGCGCAGCGCGCCCTCGATCTCGCCGGCCCCGAGCTTGAACCCGCCGCTCTTGATCAGGTCCGTCGCTCGCCGGCCGACGATGCGGATGTACTCGTCGGCGTCACGCGTCGCGAGGTCGCCGGTGCGGAACCACCCGTCCCGGAACGACGCGGCGGTCGCCTCCGGGCGGTTGAGGTAGCCGAGAAACAGGTTGGGGCCGCGCACCTCGATCTCGCCGATCGTCTCGCCGTCGCCGGCGTCGATCACCTCGCCGTCGTCGTCGACCAGCCTCACCTGAACGCCCCGCAACGGCGGACCCACGAAGCCCGGGCGCCGCGCGCCGTCCGCACGGATCGCCGTGTTCATCAGCGTCTCGGTCATCCCGTAGCGCTCGAGCGCCCGCTGTCCGGTGAGCCGCTCGATCCGCTCGTGCTCGGCTGCGGGCAGCGCAGCCGAGCCGGACACGAGGATGCGCGCGCGCCCCAGCGCCTCGGCGATCGACGGA
>DATHJG010000844.1:0-3850 GCA_035489875.1 Solirubrobacteraceae bacterium
GTCGCGGCACGGTTCTTCCCGACGCCGACGCCCGAAGAGTGCGAGCTGCGCGCGCAGCAGACCGTCAACCCGTAGCACCCCAACCCTTAGCCCTCGGAGGGCCACATGGCCGTGAAGTACTTCGCCATCGACCGCGAGGAAGTCTCGGGCGCCTGGATCGGCCTGCTCCGCGACATCCGCAACGTCGACGGCGTCCGGTTCAACGTGAACGAGGGGCACCGCACGATGGTCCGGCAAGCGGAGCTCGTGCGGCAGAAGGGCCTCTGGACGCCGGCCAACCCGACCGGGGCCGCGGCACCGTCCGCGAACGCGCCGCACATCCGGACGGGCCGGGCGGATCACGCGATCGACTTCGAGAACGTCGTCCAGGTGATCGCCGCGGCCCGGAAGCGCGGCGTGACGCTCCGACAGACCGTGATGCCGCACGAGCCGTGGCACGTCGAGGCGAACGTCGTGGACCTGCACCGGTACAACGCGCGTCGCGCGAAGGCGATCCGCGCGATGAAGCGCCGGCTCAAGAGTCTGCGCGCCCGTGTGGGGAAGCTCGCCCGGGCGATCAAGCGGAGGACTGGATGAGGCTCCCTGCGCGTCAGCGGCACCTCTCCGACGAGGGCCTTGAACTGATCGCCCAGTTCGAGGGCTGGGTCCCGCACGCGTACAACGACGCCGCGATGCACGCGACCGTCGGGTTCGGGCACCTGATCCACCACGGGCCCGTGACTGATGCGGACGCTGCCCGCTACGGGACCAGGGCGCATCCGAAGCTCAGCCGCAAGGACGGCCTCGCGCTCCTGCGCCGTGACGCGCGGACGAAGGCCGCTGACCCCGTCCGCCGCCTCGTCAAGGTCCCGCTCACCCAGGCGGAGTTCGACGCGCTCGTCTCGCTCACGTTCAACATCGGCCCGGGCGGCTTCACGTCGAGCACGGTGCTGCGCGAGCTCAACCGCGGGCGTCGCTGGCGCGCCGGGCTCGCGTTCCTGATGTGGAACCGCGCCGGCGACCGCGTGCTGCTCGGCCTGTCCAACCGCCGGCGCGCTGAGCGCCGCATGTTCCGTCGACCCATGAGGAGGAAGTAGATGTCCACCGAACCAGTGCGTGTTGTCCTGATCCCGATCGTGCTTGCCGCGTTCGCTGCCGCCGGGCAGGCATTCATCGACGGCGCAACCACGCGAGGGATCGTCGTTGCTGTGATCGGCGCGTTGGTGCTCGCGGCGCAGGAGTACGCGCGCGCGCAGGTCACGCCGACCGCATCCGCGCCGCGTGCGCGCCGCGCGTTGGATGACCGCGGCGTCAGCGACGTCGGGCTGCTCATGCTTCTGGTTGGGCTGGTGGTCGGGGTGCTGGTCGGGGTGTATCTGCTGTAGTCCCGCCTCCGCCCGTGCAAAACTGAAGAGGAGACTGATCGGCCGTCCCAGACGTGGGGCGGCCGTTCTTGCGTTCTGGGCCCTGCTCAGGGGATTCATCCCCAATTTGCGGGAACGTCCCGGATCTGACCGCTAGATCTTCGCGTGCCAGACGTTCATGCTCGGTGCCAGGGCGCCCACGCTTGGCGGGGAGGGCGTCGAGACGCGAGACGGGCAGTTCCTTGGGAAAGGAAATGTGCCGTGCCCCCGCACGATGAGGTATGCAGGACGCCGGAGCAGCCCTCCGACGCTGAGCTCGCTCTGGGGTTCTGCGAGCAGGCCGCCCGGTTCATGCGGTGTTGCGCCGCTGACCTCGGCCTTGACGACCACCACGGGAGGTGGTTCCAGTCGCTCGCTGCGGTTCTTGAGCAGGAGCAGGCTTGGCTCCGGGAGGCGCCGGCCACTCGGGCAGCGATCGGACCGCAGCGGCTGCGGATCGTTCGATGATCTTGGCGTCCTGAAGCACCGCGACGAGCGACTTGATCTCGCCGGCTAGGGTCTTGAGTTCCCTCAGGAGCTCGGTTTGGGCGGCGAGGTTCTCGTTCTGATGAGCGATCTGGTCGCGTAGGCTCTGCTGCTCGACGAGGCCCCCGTCGAGCTTCTCCTCGAGCCGCGCAAGCAGAGCGCTGTCTCCGTCCGCAGCCTGCACCGGCTCGTAGAAGAAGCTGACGGGCACGCCGAGCGCTTCGGCAAACAGCGGCGCCTCGTGCGCCTCGAGCTTGCGTTCACCGCGTTCGATCTTGCCGACGTTCTTGAACCCGAGTTTCGGTGTGTCGATCCGCGCCGCGAGCTGCTTCTGATCTAGCCCTGCCATGCGGCGCGCAGCGGCGACGCGGGCTCCAACCGCCTGCTCATCGTCCATAAACGGCACGCTACGTCTATCGACCCTGGTCGCGCATGGACTCACGTACCCATTGCGGGACGCCCCTTGACTTTTCGGGACACAGAGTCTAGGTTTGGGCCATGGCATCCACACAGCCCTCCCGCGACAAGGCCGCGGGCCGCCTGCTCCGCGAATGGCGCCTTGACCGGGGCCTGTCCCCGGAGGCCCTGAGCTGGGAGCTCCGCCGCGCCAAGCTCCAGTCCGTCTCGGGCAAGCAGATCCGGCGCATCGAAGCTCACGGCGTCATCCCGACACCGCGCGTCGCGTTCGCCCTCGCCTCGTACTTCGAGGCGCGGCCGACTGAGGTCTGGCGTACGGCACTGAAGGTGGCGGCATGAACCGCGCCAAGCAGATCCGCATCGACCGGGGCCTCGGTGTCGTCGAGGTCATCGAGCGCGCCCGGATCAGCCCGAAGACGCTGAAGAAGATCGAGGAGGGCAGCGACGTGAAGGCGTCCGCGCTCGCGCGGCTCGCTGCGTACTACGAGGTTCAGCCGTCGTCGCTTCTCGCGCCGGCCGTGTTCGACGACCCGGAACGGAGCGCGGCGTGATCTCTCAGCGCTTGATGGTTGCCGCGTCGCTCGCGGCCGTCCACCACCCCGACGTCTACCGGCACGCCGCCCCGGCGCCCAAGCCCAAGCCGGGCCCGCACTGCGTCAACGGCATCGTGACCGACCTCAACGGCGCCCAATGGAAGTGCAGCTTCTGCGGAGGCGTGCCCACCCCGCGCACGATCCCCGGCACGAACCGGACCGCGTAGCCATGACATGCGTGTGGAAATTCGAGCTGCGGCCCTGGTCGATCTTCATCGACATGCCGAAGGGCGCGGAGCTTCTCTCGGTCGGCGTGCAGGGCGAGACGGCCGTCGTGTGGGCGCTCTGCGACCCCGACGCCGCGAAGGTGTCTCGCCTCGTCGCCGCCCATCCGACCGGGCCGGCGCTCCCGCCAGCCCTGCGTGGGGCATCGTACGTTGGCACCGTCACCGTTGAGGACGGGATCGTGCTCCACGTCTTCGATGGCGGCGAACGCGACGGGACCGCGTGATGCGCGTCCCCGTCATCTCAGAACGCAGCGCGCAACGCCAAGCATCCGCCGCCCGCGGCGTCGTCACACGCAAGGCACGCGAGCACGGTGAAGCCATCGAGCGCAGCGGCTACGTGTCCCCTGCGGCGCGTAAGGCCGAGCTGAGCTACCAGCGCGCCGTCACCAGGCTCGCCGCGGCGGAGAACCGGCTCGCTGCGATCCAGTCGCAGACGCCGGAGCGGCACATGCGCGCGTGGGATACCGCGTGATGCCGACACCCACGGACATCCTCGTCGCTTACGGCGCCATGTGCCTGACCGTGATCGTGATCGGGCTCCTCGCCGTCCTGACCGTCGCAGTCTACGACTGGCTTGCGGACCGTCGCGTGCGCTCGCGTGACCGCCACTACGCGACGGGGAACCGCGTCGCCCGGGACGAGATCGACGCGCTGTTCTCGATCCCGCATCAGGGCGAGTGGCCCTCGTGGCCGAACCAGTTCGACAGGGAGACGTGGTCGCCGTGATCGGGCCACTCCAGCGCCG
>DATHJG010000845.1:0-4052 GCA_035489875.1 Solirubrobacteraceae bacterium
TGTCCGGGTGGATCGTGACCGTGACCCGGTCGCAGTAGCCGGCGAGCGCCTCGTCGACCGAGTTGTCCACGACCTCGTAGACCAGGTGGTGCAGGCCGCGCACACCGGTGGATCCGATGTACATGCCCGGCCGCTTGCGCACGGCTTCCAGACCCTCCAGGACGGTGATGTCCTGGGCGTCGTAGCCCGTGCGAGGCTGGCTGGTCTTGTCCTGGTCGTCTGCCAAGGGTTCCTCCGAGTCACAAACACGCGACGCCCCGGCGGGAGAGCTGTTCTCAGCGGCCGGGGCGTGGCGCAAACAGTGCCCATAAGACTAGCACAAGCACCCCTTGGAACCGGCTCGCGGTGTGTTACGAAACTGCTGCAAATGCGCACAAAAACTGGCGCCTAGGAACGGGCTGGCCGCGGCTGCGGCCGGAGGCCCCGCACGGCGGGCCGCCCGAGCTGCTCGTTGAGCTGCTCGACCACCCGCTCGGAGAGCAGGTCGAGCTCCTGCGCCCAGACCGCCGAGGCGCACGCGACGGTGACCACGCCGCCCCGTTCGCCGTCCGGTGTGCAGTGCGTCGCGAACGCCTCCCCGGCGGCGGCCGGCCAGGCGCGCTGGACCTCGGCGAGCAGCGTGGCGGGCGCGAGCCGGGTGGTCAGCCGGTCGAGCGCGACGGCGAGCGGGCGCGGGCCCCGGCGCCTCACGCGGCCTCCTGCAGCACGGCGCCCTCGGCGATCGCGAGCCTCGTCACGTCCGCGTCCTCGCCGCCTGGCACGTGGGCGAGGTCGGTCGTGGTGATGAGGCTCTGGCCGCCCCCGCGAAGCACGTCGATCAGGCGCGAGCGACGGCCGGCGTCGAGCTCGCTCATCACGTCGTCGAGCAGCATCAGCGGCGGGGCGCCCCGCGAGTCCGTGAGCGCCTCGCGCTCGGCCAGCAGCAGGGCCAGCAGCCCGAGGCGCTGCTGGCCGCGAGAGCCGTACGCACGCAGCTCGCGTCCCTCGCGCCGCAGCACCAGCTCGTCGCGGTGCGGCCCGTGGCCGGTGAACCCGCGCTCGAGGTCCGAGTCGGTGCGCTCGGCCAGCTCGTCGGCCAGCTCGTCGGCGGTGATCGCCTTCGAGCGCGGGCGGTACACGACCTCTGCCGCGCCGGACAGCCCGAGCCCGTCCGCGTGCGCGACGAAGCGTGGGCGCAGCTCCTCCACCACCTGCGCGCGGTCGGCCATCAGCGCGACGCCGTGGCGCGCCAGCTCCGCGTCCCATGCCGGCAGCGAGCCGCGACCGGCGCGACCGGCGCGGATCGCGGCGACCAGGGCGTTGCGCTGCCCGAGCGCCGCGGTGTACGCGCGCCGCGTCGCGGCGCGGGTCGGCCGCAGCGCGGCGACGACCTGGTCGAGGTGCGCGCGCCGCAGCGCCGGCGGGCCCGTGACGAGCTCGAGGCGATCCGGCAGGAACACCGACACGAGCGGCCGGGTCGCGACGTCGGTCAGCCGCTCGACCGCCGCGCCGTCCACGCGCAGCCGCTTGGGCTCGCCGGGCTGGAACCCGACGCTCAGCTCGTGGCGCTGCCCGGCGTCCTCGCAGTGCAGCTCCAACCGGGTCAGCTCAGCGCCGAAGCGGACGCACTCCCGTTCGTTCCCGGTCCGGCACGAGCGGCCGGTGCAGGCGAAGTAGACGGCCTCGAGGAGGTTGGTCTTGCCGGCGCCGTTGCGGCCGGTGACGACCGTCAGCCCCGGCCCGAGCTGCACCTCCGCCGCCGCGTAGGTGCGGAAGTCGCGCAGGGTGAGCCGGGTGGCGAGCATCGCCTCTCCAGGATGGCGCGTGCTCGCTACACGTTCAGGCGGATCGGCATCAGGAGGTACACGAACCCGCTGCCGTCGGCCGCCTCGATCAGCCCGGGCCGCAGCGGGGAGATGAGCTTGAGCAGCACGTCGCCGGACTCGACCGCCTCGAGCCCGTCGCGCAGGAACTCCGGGTTGAACCCGATCTCGAGCGGCTCGCCCCGGAACGGCACCGGCAGCGTCTCCCGCGCCTCGCCGACGTCGGGCGTGCGCGCCGAGACGGTCAGCTCGCCCTCGCTGAACGCGAGCCGCAGCGGCGCGTTCTTCTGCGCGAGCAGCGAGATGCGCCGGACGACGTCGGTGATCTCGGCGCCGGCGAGCTGCAGCTCGTGCTCGAACGCATCGGGCAGCAACTGCCGGTGGTTCGGGAACTGCCCGTCGATCAGCCGCGACGAGAGCACGATCCCGCCGGCCTCGAAGATCACCTGGTTCGTGCGCACCGCGACGCTCAGCTCGTCCTCGGCCGCTTGTCCGACGATCCGGCTGAGTTCTTGCAGCGCCCGGGCGGGCACGTTCGCCTCGAAGTTGCCGGCCAGCGCCGCCTCGAGCTTGGTCTCCTTCACCGAGAGGCGGTACGAGTCGGTGGCGACCATGCGCAACTCGTCCCCGTTCGCCGAGACGAGGATGCCCGTGAGCACCGGTCGGGTCTCGTCGCGGGACGCGGAGCGCGCCACCTTGGCGATCGTCGCGACGAACGCGGCGCCCGGCACCTGGACCCGCCCGTCGCCCTCCGGCTCCGGGAAGGGGGGAAAGTCCTCGAGCCGCAGCGTGCGAATGTGGAACGTCGCCGCGCCGGCGACGATCTCGACGTCCTGCTCGGCGGCGCGCAGCTCGAGCGTGACCGAGTCGCCGGGCAGAGACCGGACGACGTCGACGAGCAGCCGCGCGGGCAGCACCACGGCGCCTTCGCGGATCACCTCGCCGTCGAGCGGCACGCGGAGGCCGATCTCCATGTCGGTGGCGCGCAACTCGACGCCGGACGTCGATGCCAGGATCTGCACCCCGGACAGGGCCTGCACGGCGCTGCGTGTGGAGGCGGCGCGGGTGACGGTCTGGAGTTGCGCGAACAACGCGTCGCGCTGCGTGGAGAGTCTCATTCTCGTTGTGCCTGCTTCAGATTTGATTCGGACGAATACTCAAGGTGAGGTCTCCGTCATAAGGGGTGTTGAGGGTGTGCACAACCGCCGGAGAACCCGCTCGCTGCGGTCTGGAAGCTGTGCGGCGGGTGTGCACAGGACCAAGGAAGTCTGTCAGCCGCGGCGGCGTCACGACGGCGCGCCCGGGTCGCGCAGCGTCTCGGTCAGGCGGCGGACGGTCTCGAAGGCTTCGCGGTCGCCGGCGATCCGCTCTGCCGTGCGCTTGTAGGCGTGCAGCACCGTCGTGTGGTTGCGCCCGCCGAAGGCGCGGCCGATCGCCGGCAGCGTCTGGTCGGTGAGCTCGCGTGCGAGGTACATCGCGACCTGACGCGGCCAGGCGACGGCGCCGACGCGGCTGCTGGAGACGAGCGTCTCCACCGCGATGCCGAACGCATCGGCCGTCCGCTCCTGGATCTCGCCCACGGTCATGGACCGGGCACGGGCCTTGCGGTCTGGATAGAGGCCGTCGAGGACCTCGGCCGTCAGCTCGGACGTGACGGGACGTCCGGTGAGCGAGCCGAACGCGACCACCCGGATCAGCGCGCCCTCGAGCGCGCGCACGTTGTCGGTGACCCGCTCGGCGATCAGTTCGAGCGCGGCGGGATCGAACGCACGGACCGCGTCCTGCTGGACTCGCTTGCGCAGGATCGTCCGGCGGGTGGAGAGGTCGGGCGAGCGGACGTCGGTCACCAGTCCCGCCTCGAAGCGCTCGCGCAGCCGGACCTCGAGCTCGCCCAGGTCGCGCGGCAGTCGATCGGACGTCAGCACGATCTGCGCGCCGGCCTCGTGGAGCGCGTTGAACGTGTGGAAGAACTCCTGCTCGGTGCGAACCTTGGCCTGCAGGAACTGGACGTCGTCGAGGAGGAGCACGTCGACGCCTCGGTAGGCCGCCTTGAAGCTCTCGATGTCGTGGCCGTGAAGCGCGCCGAGGAAGTGGTTCGTGAACGCCTCTGCGGTCGTGTAGCGGACGGTCGCCCCGCCGCCGTACGCCGTGACGTAGTTCGCGATCGAGTTCAGGAGGTGGGTCTTCCCGAGCCCGGGCGGCCCGCAGATGAACAGCGGGTTGTAGGCCAGGCCCGGCATCTCGGCGACC
>DATHJG010000846.1:0-6041 GCA_035489875.1 Solirubrobacteraceae bacterium
CCCCGACCCCGACCGCCTGGATCTCCAGCGTGACGCCCGCCACCACGTGGCCTTCGGGTTCGGGGTGCACCAGTGCCTCGGCCAGCCCCTGGCCCGGATGGAACTGCAGGTCGTCTACAGCACGCTCTACCGGCGCATCCCCACGCTGCGGCTCGCCGTTGCGCTCGACCAGATCGCGTTCAAACACGACAGCCTCGTCTACGGCGTCTACGCGCTGCCCGTGACCTGGTGACCGGTCCCGTCGGCAACGCGAAAGGAGACCCCATGAGAGTGATCGTCGACCAGGAGAAGTGCATCGCCTCGGGCCAATGCGTGCTCACCGCCGGCGCGGTCTTCGACCAGGACGAGCAGGACGGCACCGTGCTCCTGCTGGACGCCGGCCCGCCCGCCGAGCTCCACGACGACGTCCGCCGCGCCGCCGCGCTCTGTCCCGCGCAGGCCATCATCGTCATCGACTCGTGAGCCGTACCGTTGGGCTTGCCAACGTTTGAATCACCAACGAGCGTCGTGTCGCGCTGAGCCGGCGATCAGTGCACGAGCACGGGCGCGGGCGCCGCGTCCTCGGGGACGTCGGGGTCGTCGACGGGCAGCGGCCGGTCCTTCGGCAGCAGCGTCACGGCGACGACGAACGCGATCACGATGAACGCGAGCGCCCACCAGAACGTGGACGCGAACGCGTCGGCCATCGGGCCGGCGATCTGTGCGCGCACCTCGGGCGCGACCGACGCGGCGGCGCCGATGCCGCCCCCGCCGGGCAGCCGGTCGGCGAGGGCGTTGGCGAGCAGGACGCTGAGCACGGCGGTGCCGATCGAGGCGCCGACCTGCTGGTTGATGTTGAGCGTGGTGCTCGCGCGCGCGATCGCCGACCTCCGCAGCGTCTGCATCGCGCCCGAGAACGTCGGCATCATCGTCGCGCCCATGCCCGCCCCCATCACG
The DNA here is from genome assembly GCA_035489875.1 of Solirubrobacteraceae bacterium. Classification (GTDB taxonomy): domain Bacteria; phylum Actinomycetota; class Thermoleophilia; order Solirubrobacterales; family Solirubrobacteraceae; genus DASQMT01. Next base: position 937 of record DATHJG010000846.1, read on the forward strand.
AACAGCACCGCGCTGAGCGCCCAGTAGGACGTGTCGGCTTCGAGCTGGGTCAGGGCGAGGAACGAGAGGCCCACGAGCGCGAGGCCGACGGGAACGATCCGCCCGACGCCGGTCCTGTCGGTCAGCCGCCCCGCGATCGGCATCGCGAGCATCGCCCCGAAGCCCTGCGGGGCGAGCAGCAGCCCGCTCGCCATCGCGGACTCGCCGCGAACCGCCTGCAGGTAGAGCGGCAGCAGCAGCATCCCGCCGAACACGGCGAGGATGGCGAGGACGAGCGTGCCCGAGGACACCGCGAAGGTCCGGTTGCGGAACAGCCGCAGGTCGATCAGCGGATCGTCCGCGTGCAGCGCGTGCCGCACGAAGAGGCCGAGCAGCACGAGCCCGGCGGCGATCGGGCCGATCACCTCCGGGTTGCCGAACCCGCCGGCCGACGCCGACTCCGCGAGCCCGTAGATCACCGCCGCGAGGCCAGGTGACAGCAGGGCGAGCCCGAGCCAGTCGAGTCGCTGGTCGGCTCGCGACACGTCGCGCGGCAGGATCCTGAACGAGAGCGCCAGCGCCACGGCGCCGATCGGGACGTTGATGAAGAAGATCCAGCGCCACGAGTACGCGTCGACGAGCCAGCCGCCGAGGATCGGACCGAAGATCGGCCCCAGCAGCATCGGCACGCCGATCACCGACATCACCCGGCCGACGCGGTGCGTCCCAGCCGCGCGCGTGAGGATCGTCATCCCAGCCGGCATGATCATCCCGCCGCCCAAGCCCTGGAGGATCCGGAAGCCGATCAGCGACTCGACGGACCACGCGAGCCCAGACAGCACCGAGCCGAGCACGAACAGGACGATCGAGGTCATGTAGAGCCGCTTGGTCCCGAAGCGATCGGCTGCCCAGCCCGAGAGCGGGATCACCGTCGCGAGGGCGAGCGTGTATCCCGTCGAGACCCACTGGATCGTGGGCAGCGTGGTCTGGAAGTCCCGCGCCAGCGTGTTGATCGCGACGTTGACGACGGTGACGTCGAGGATCGACATGATCGCGCCGACGACGACGACCGACGCGATCAGCATGAGATCGCGGTCGAGGCCCGCGTCAGCGGCGGGCGAAGCTGGAGCTGATGGGGACATGGGGATTCCGGCGGGGAGGAGGGAGCGAGGGTGGCGGCGGACGGTAGCACGAACCGGAGATGGTTCCTCCGCTTCGTGTACGCTGAACATCGTGCCAGTGGTGTCTCCGAGCCGACCCGCGGAACCGCCGCGCTCCCTGCGGCGCGACGCGTCCCGCAATCGCGAGCGCCTCCTCGAGGCCGCTCGCGAGCTGTTCGCCGAGCGCGGCCTCAACGTCACGATGGACGAGATCGCGCGGGCTGCCGGCGTCGGCGTCGGAACCGCCTACCGGCGGTTCGGCAACCGCGACGAGCTGATCGGCGCGCTGTTCGAGGAGCGCATGCAGGAGTACGTCGCGCTCGCCGAGGACGCGGTCGCGCAGGCCGACGCGTGGGCGGCCCTGGAGCGCTACCTGGAGCGCTCGATCGCGATGCAGGCCGCCGACCGAGGGCTGCACGACCTCCTGATCGGCAACGCCAGCGCGCTGGAGCGGGTGGCGCGCATCCGCGACCGGATGCTGCCGCTGATCGATCAGCTCGTGCGCCGAGCCCAGGAGGCCGGCGACGTGCGCCCCGACATCACGGTGAGCGACGTGCCGCTGCTGGGCCTGATGCTTGGGCAGGTCGCCGGCTTCAGCCACGACATCGCCCCGGACCTCTGGCGCCGTTACCTTACGCTCCTGCTCGACGGGCTTCGCACCAGCCGCGCCGCGCCGTCGCCACTGTCCGTGCCACCGCTCGAGTCGCGGCAGCTCGACGCGGCGATGTCCTGCCATCGGCCGCACCGTCGCTGAACGCCGATCCACTGCAAGAGGAGACACGCATGTCGCGCTTCGCCCACGTCAACCTGCTCGAGGTCGAGGACTCGGTCGGCGCCAACGTCGAGGGCATCGAGGGCCGCTTCAGTCGCAAGCACCTCGACTCGCGGGACCTGGGCATCAGCCACTTCCGCTACGCACCCGGCTTCCGCGCGTCCGCCGGCCACAGCCACCGCGAGCAGGAGGAGGCCTACGTCGTCGTCGGCGGCTCGGGCCAGATCCTGATCGACGACGAGGTCCACGAGCTCCGCCAGTGGGACGTGGTCCGCCTCGCGCCCGAGGCGGTTCGCGCCTTCGCGGCCGGACCGGGCGGATTGGAGATCATCGCCGTCGGCGGCCCCAAGCCCGACGGCGGCGACGGCGTGCGCGCCGACGTCCGCTGGCCGGACGGCGACTGACCCGCTATCCGGCCCGCTTGAGCTTTCCGTGGCGCTTGGCGTAGCGCTCGCCGGCGCGGAAGACCGCCAGGCCGACGGGTATCGACACGGCGCCGATCACGAGCAGCGGCCAGAGGTCGCTCCACACGGCACTCAGGCCCGCGCCGTCGAGCACGGCGGCGCGGATGCCCTCCAGCGCGTAGGTCGCCGGCGAGATCGTCGCCAGCCACTGCATCCACTGGGGCATCACGTCGACCGGGTAGTAGACGCCCGACACGACGAGCAGGAGACCCTGCGCGATGAAGCCGAGCTGGGCGCCCTTCTCGGGCGAGATCAGCGGCAGCACCGCGGTCGCCATGCCGATGCCGACGAACGACACCGAGGCGACGGCCAGCAGCACGAGCGCGGACGCGAACTGCGCCTGCGGGAACTCCAGGCCGAAGAAGAGCGCCACCACGACGAACAGCGCCGCCGTGCGCACGACGCCGTAGAGCACCGCGAACGCGCCCATGCCGAGCAGGTGCACCGCGCGCGACAGCGGCGCCATGAACGTGTACTCGATCGTGCCCTCCCAGCGCTCCCAGGCGACGGTCTCGGTCAGGATCTCGAACACGATCCCGAGGTAGGACCAGATCACGGCGCCGATCAGGAGGATCGTGGTCTGGCGCTCGACGTCGAGCGTGCCCCCGCCGGCCTCGACTCCCTCGGCGATGAACACGATCGTCAGCGTGTTCGCGATCGTCCAGACGAAGAACGCGAGCTCCCACCAGCCGTAGCGTTTGACCAGGTAGGCATTGCGCTCGACGACGCCGAGGAGCGCGATCGCCTGCAGCCGCGCGGCACCCATCAGGCTTCCTCCTCGTCGCTCAGCGCGCTGCCGGTCGCGGCCATGAACGCGTCCTCGAGCGAAGCCGCGCCGTACCGGCGCTTCAGCTCGGCCGCCGAGTCCAGCGCCAGCAGCCGCCCGCGATCGAGGATGCCGACGCGGTCGGCGAGCGCCTCGGCCTCGGGCATGTCATGCGTGCAGAGCAGCGTCGTGGTGTCGTGCGCGCCGCGCAACTCGCGAACGAACGCCTGCACCTCGCGCTTGGAGCGCGGGTCGAGGCCAGTGGTGGGCTCGTCGAGCAGCAGCAGGGTGGGGGAGGTCAGGAGCGCGCGCGCCAGCGCGACCTTCTGCTGCATGCCGCGCGACAGGTCCTCCATCGGCGCCTTCGCGCGCGCGGCCGGGAACCCGACGCGCTCGAGGATCTCCGGGACGCTCCGGCGGGTCTCCCGCGGCGCGAGCCCGTAGAAGCGGGCGGCGTAGGACAGGTTCTCGGTCGCCGACATGCGTTTGAAGAACGACGCCTCGACCGACACGCGATTGACGAGCCGGCGCACCGCGCGCTCCTCGCGCGCGACGTCGTGACCGAACACGCGCGCGGTGCCGCCGTCGTACAGCAGCAGCGTCGCGAGCGCGCGCACGAGCGTCGACTTGCCCGAGCCGTTCTGCCCGAGCACCGCGACGCATTCGCCGCGGGCGATCGTGAACGACACGGCGTCGAGCGCGGCGACGCGCGTGCGGCCGCGGGGCGTTCGGCGGGTGAACTCCTTGCGGAGCTCGATGACTTCGACTGCAGACACGGGATGCTCCTCTTGAAGACGACGTTGGGCCAGGGACCAGCGACCGAGGCGGGGCTCGGCCGAGCGGGCGTGTGGGTCAACGTCGAGCGGGCATCTCGGCTCGCAAGCTACCACTGAAGGGGTGTGCGCGTTTCGCGGCCCGCGGCACGATTCGCTCCGCGCCGAAGCGGAACGAGGTTCGAACCCTGCCGCGTGCGGACGGCGAGCGCAGCCGACGTGCGCGGGTGCGCCCTACGTGGCGGTCAGTACCACTTGCCCTTGGCGAAACCGCCGAAGGCGACGAGACCGACCAGCGCGACGATGAGTCCCACCCAGAAGCTCCACACGATCATCAGGACGATGCCGGCGATGACCAGGATGCCACCGAGACCGATGCCCCCTGTGTTGCCGCCTGCGCCACGATCTGCCATCACTGCCTCCTCGAAGAGGTGGTTCGTCGGCCGACGCGCGTCGTGCGCGCGGCACAACTATCTTCTCACTTCCCTGCCCAGACTCCTACCCCGTGAGACGATCGACCAGGGTCCGCGCATCGGGGCGCGCGGTCAGCGGACGGGAACGACCGCCGTAACGTCGATCACCGAAGCTCCGACGCGTGCGCGGCACGCGCTGATTGGTCACCTCGCTTGCGCTTGCGCCGGCGGACGAGCAACCAGATCGCCAGGACCAGCAGACCGAGGAGCCCCGCGACCGGGAACAGCAGGAGCGCGACGATCAACCCGAGCGCGACCGCGACGGCGAGCGTCGCCACCAGCCACCAGAAGGCGAAGCCGCGCTTCTGCCCGGGGGCGAGCAGACGGGCGAGCCATCGCACCGGCGCGGGCAGCCGCTTGGCCACCCAACTCACCAGACTCGACAGCTTGGCGCCGAGCCAACGCAGCGGCGAACGCAGACCCGAGGCCCGAGCGCCTACGCCCGCGGCGCCGGTGGACGGATTGCTCGCCTTGACGGGCGCGCGGCTCGTTCGCTCGGTCTGGTTCATGCTCTCGCTTCCTCCGCGCGGCGGGCCGCCTGTCTGGTCCGCGCGCGCGGCCGCCTCGGGCACCGTTCAACTTCCGCGCCCGCGCGAGGGCTCGGGCTGGCCCTGTTCAGCGACCTCCGGTTCTCTCTCTCCGCCGGCCTCCGGTTCTTGTGCCTCGCCGGCCTCTGGCTCCTGTTCCTCGCCGGCCTCTGGCTCCTGTTCTTCGGGGG
>DATHJG010000847.1:0-2660 GCA_035489875.1 Solirubrobacteraceae bacterium
GCGGAAGGCGGGCGAAGATGCCGGCCGCGCGTCGGGCGATGGTGAGATAGGCCTGCGCGAGACCCTCCCGCGGCTGCCAGCCGACCTCGAGGCAGAGCGTGAAGCGGGGGTTGTCGTCGCGCACCCGGCGGGGCAGGGCCAGGATCGCGTCGTGGACCCGCAGCGGATCCTCGGCGAGCAGGCGGAACATCTCGCCGTCGAGGGTTTCGATGACGGCGTCCCAGTCCTCCGCGTCGGAGAAGTGGGCGATCGACTCGAAGACCTCGCCGCGCTCGCGGAAATGCTCGCCGAGTGACGAGCTGAGGCGCCTGGCCAGCGCGGGATCGCGCAGCTTCAGCTCGAGGATGAACACGCGGCGCAGCATCGGCTCCATGCGGTAACGCGGCCCGCCCTCCGAGCTGGACTGGCTCGACCCGCCCTCGCGGATCATCGTGCGCGACAGCGCCGCACGGTCGAGCGGGGTGCGCGCGGCGATCGCCGGCGCGACGAGCTCGAGGATCTCGGCCGTCAGGGTCGACGGAACCGCGAGCGGCAGCAGGCCGGTGACCGAGTCGTCGGAGGAGGCGCGGAACCGCATCGTCAGGTAGTTCTCGCACTCGTCGAGCAGGTACGACACCGCATCGCCCTGGGTCTCGATCTCCTCGAGGCTGGCGGACGCGATGACGGCGGGAAGCACGTCGGGCAGCATCATCGGCGAGTGCGCCAGCGCGATCGCCTCGTCCTCGGTGAGCTGCACGCCGAGCTTGCCCGCGAAGCGGCGGATCTCCGCGGCCTCCACGACGAGAGCCGCAGCCGACACCACCTGGGCGCCGTGCTCGACGCGGCCCATGACCTCCAGCATCCGCCTGCCGGGACAGATCGCGATGATCGACAGGTGCGGGGCGTCGGCGAGCAGGGTGAGCAGGGCGGCGTCGAGTTCGTGGGAGACCCCCGGGCGCAGCTCGAGGGCGAGCAGCAGCGAGCGCTTCAGCGCGGCCAGGTGCGCCCCGACCGCCTCCTCTGGGTCGCCGGTGAGTGGTGAGCCCGACGACGCGGCGAGCGCGCCGCGGATCGCGTCCCACGCCTCGCGGTCGTCGCGGGGGGTCGCGGGAAGTTCGACCCACACGATGTCGCGCGCGGTGCGGTCGCTCGCGAGCGCCGCGGCGACGACGGCGCGCACGGGGACGAGGGGCAGATCGGGCACGATCGTGATGCGGGTCCCGGCTGCAGGGACGGCGAACGGCGTAGTCGCGATCGGTCCACGCGCGACCGGGATGCCGTGGTGCTGCGAGTGCGGCATCGGATGCTCCTGGGGGATTATCGACCTGGGATGAAGCGCGCATCCCCGATGCCGGTACGACGGGTTCACCGGGAGAGAGAACCCGATGCGTACGACTTCCGTCCATTAACCCGCGCTCTCACCCGATCGGGAACCCCCCGGAGGGGTATACATCCGCCCCTCTTGGGGGGACAGACAGGGCGGTACACCAAGTAGTCTCGGCCTATGCCTGAGCAGGATGTCGCCGCGGAATTGGCCCGTCTGCGCCTCAGCATCGACAATATCGATGCGGCGCTCGTGCACATGCTCGCGGAGCGTTTCAAGTCCACCCAGCAGGTCGGCCGCCTCAAGGCGGCGAGCGGGATGCCGCCCTCGGACCCCGAGCGCGAACGAATCCAGATCGCCCGGCTGCGGGCGATCGCCGAGGAGGCGCAGCTCGATCCCGCGTTCGCCGAGAAGTGGTTCAACTTCGTCGTCGCGGAGGTCATCCACCACCACGAGCGCATCGCGACGGGCACCATCCCGACCGAGCCTCCCGGTGAGTGACCCGGTCTGGGACCCGCTGCACCTGCCTTCCCAATTGGGCAAGACGTTCGTCGTCACGGGCGGCAACGCCGGCATCGGGTACTTCACGAGCGAGCAGCTCGCGGGCGCGGGCGCCCGGGTGATCGTCGCGTCGCGCTCGGCGGAGAAGACCGCCGTCGCCCTCGCGTCGATCCGCAGCCGGGTGCCCGGGCCCGAGCTCGAGCACGTCAGGCTCGATCTCACCTCGCTCGCGTCGGTGCGCTCGGCCGCGGCCGCGATCCGCGAGCTCGGGCCGATCGACGGCCTCGTGAACAACGCCGGGCTCGTGATCTCGCCGCGCCGCCGCACGCTCACCGAGGACGGGCTGGAGATCCTGGTCGGCGGCAACGCGCTCGGGCACTTCGCGCTGACGGCACAGGTGTTCCCGGCGCTCGCTCCCGGTGGCCGCGTCGTCGGGCTCGGCAGCATGTCGACCCGGATGGTGCGGCTCGACCCTTCCGACCTGATGTCCGAGCGGACGTACCGCCCGTTCCGCGCCTACGCGTTCTCGAAGCACGCGGTGCACGGTTTCGCGTTCGAGCTCGATCGCCGGTTGCGCTCGGCCGGCGATTCCCGGCGCTCGCTGCTCGCGCATCCGGGCTTCGCCCTCAGCGCGCTCGCCGATCCGCGGCCCGACGTAACCGATCAGGCGCCAGGGCGGCGCTTCGCCGAGAAGGCGCTTTTCACCCTCGTCGGCCAGGGCAAGGACCGCGGGGCGTGGCCGTCCGTGCGGGCGATGACCGATCCGAATGCGGAGAGCGGCACGTTCTTCGGACCGTCCCGGCTGCTGCTCACCGGCATCCCGGCCCCGCTGGCCCCGGTCACCTCGAGCGCCTCG
>DATHJG010000848.1:0-2761 GCA_035489875.1 Solirubrobacteraceae bacterium
GGCGGACTGGGGAGGCTCAGGGGCGCTGCGATCACGGAGGGAAGTCTACTTTCCTTCGGCCAATGCGGACGCCACGCGGGCCACTCCGGCGACGCCGCCGTCCGCGAGAGCCGTGACAAGCGCAGAGCCCACGATGGCGCCCTCCGCGTACGTGAGGACCTCGGCGACCTGCTCCGCCGTCGAGATTCCCACCCCGACGCAGGCGCGAGCGGCGCCTGCGGCGTGGAGGCGCTGAACGAGTTTGCGCGCGGCGGCATCCACCTCGGCGCGTTCCCCGGTGATGCCCATGGTCGACACGGCGTAGACGAAACCGCGGCTGGCCGCGACCGTCTCGGCGAGCCGGGCGTCGGTCGAACTCGGCGCCGCGAGGAAGACGCGGTCGAGGCCGGTGCGGTCGCTCGTCGCGATCCACTCGGCAGCCGAGTCGGGCGTGATGTCCGGGGTGATCAGGCCCGCTCCGCCGGCGTCGCGGAGGGTGTCCGCGAAGCGGTCGACACCGTACTGGAGCACGGGGTTCCAGTAGGTCATGACGAGCACGGGGGCGTCGACGCGCGCCCGCACGGTCGCGACCGCCTCGAACACATCGCGCACCCGGAAGCCTGCCGCCAGTGCCGTCTGGGTCGCCCTCTGGATGCCGGGCCCGTCCATCACGGGGTCGGAGTACGGCAGCCCGAGCTCCAAAGCATCCACGCCGTTCTCGACGAGCGCGACGGCGGCATCGATGCTGGTGGAGAGGTCCGGGAACCCGATGGGCAGGTACCCGATCAGGGCCTTCGGGGGGAGGTTCACGACTGCACCGCACCGTCGTCGAACAGCCCGAACCAGGCACCGGCCGTCGCGACGTCCTTGTCGCCGCGGCCGCTGAGATTGACGAGGATGATCGCGTCCGGCCCGAGCTCGCGGCCGAGCTTCACCGCACCGGCCAGGGCGTGCGCGGATTCGATGGCCGGGATGATGCCCTCGGTGCGGCTGAGCAGGCGCAACGCGTCCATCGCCTCGGTGTCGGTGGCCGGCAGGTAGGTGGCGCGTCCGATGTCCGCCAGGTGCGCGTGCTCGGGGCCGACGCCCGGGTAGTCGAGCCCGGCTGAGATCGAGTGCGACTCGATGGTCTGGCCGTCATCGTCCTGCAACAGGTAGCTGCGCGCACCGTGCAGGATGCCGGGGCGGCCGCGCTCGATCGATGCCGCGTGCTTGTCGGTGTCGATCCCGTCGCCGGCGGCCTCGAACCCGTACAGCTTGACCTCGGCGTCGTCGAGGAAGGCGTGGAAGATGCCGATCGCGTTCGATCCGCCCCCCACGCACGCCACCACGGCATCCGGAAGCCGACCGGTCAGCTCGAGCACCTGCGCCCGGGCCTCCTCGCCGATGATCTTCTGGAAGTCACGCACCATCGCCGGGAACGGGTGCGGACCGGCCGCCGTGCCGAAGATGTAGTTGGTCGTCTCGACGCTGGTGACCCACTCGCGGTAGGCCTCGTTGATCGCGTCCTTGAGGGTGCGGGATCCGGTGGTGACCGACACCACCTCGGCCCCCAGAAGCCGCATCCGGGCCACGTTGAGCGCCTGGCGTTGGGTGTCGACCTCGCCCATGAAGATCGTGCACTCCAGGCCGAACAGCGCGGCAGCGGTCGCGGTGGCGACGCCGTGCTGACCGGCGCCGGTCTCGGCGATCACCCGCTTCTTGCCGATGCGCTTCGTGAGCAGCGCCTGGCCGAGCACGTTGTTGATCTTGTGCGAGCCGGTGTGGTTGAGGTCTTCGCGCTTGAGGATGATGCGCGCGCCGCCCGCGGCTTGCGCGAACCGCGGCACCTCGGTGATGATCGACGGCCTGCCCGTGTAGCTGCGGTGCAGCTCGGCCAATTCGGCCTGGAAGGCGGGATCGACCTTCGCCGCCTGGTAGGCGGCGGCCAGCTCGTCGATCGCGGCGATCAGGGATTCGGGCATGAACCGCCCGCCGTACTCGCCGAAGAAGGGGCCGGGCTGGTCGCGGAGGCTCATGCGCCCGCCGCCAGGAACGCCTCCAGGCTCGAGACCGGGTCGTCACCGCGAACCAACGCCTCGCCGATCAGCACGACGTCGGCTCCGGCCGCCCGGTAGTGGGCGACGTCGGCGGGTTCGAGGACCGCCGATTCGGCGACCCGGATCACGCCGGACGGGATGCTGCCTGCCACGGTCCCGAACAGGTCGCGGTCGAGCGTGAACGTGCTGAGGTCGCGGGCGTTCACGCCCACCAGGGAGGCGCCGAGATCGAGCGCGCGTTCGACCTCGTCGGCGGAGTGAGCCTCGACGAGCGCGGTCATCCCGAGCTGGGAGATCAGCGCGTAGAGCTCCTGCAGCACCTGCTGGTCGAGCGCGGCGACGATGAGCAGCACGAGGTCGGCCCCGACCGCCCGCGCCTCGAACACCTGGTAGGGCTCGACGATGAAGTCCTTGCGCAGCACGGGGATCTGGACCGCGTCGCACACCTGCTCGAGGTCGTCGAGCGAGCCCCGGAAACGCCGTCCCTCGGTGAGCACGCTGATCGCGCTCGCTCCCCCGGTCTGGTACGACACGGCCAGGGCGGCGGGATCGGTGATCTCGGAGAGGGGACCGCGCGAGGGGCTCGCACGCTTGACCTCGGCGATGATCTTCACACGGTCGGCGGGCGCCAGGGCGGCCACCGCATCCCGTGCCGGCGGGCGGGCGAGGGCATCGGCCTCGACCTGCTGCAGGCTGCGCGCGGCACGGCGCGCCGCGGCGTCCGCGACGGCCCCGGCGACGAG
>DATHJG010000849.1:0-8426 GCA_035489875.1 Solirubrobacteraceae bacterium
GCCGGTGCCCGCGCGCATGCGCGCGCTGATGCGTGTCGGGTACGAGATCGCGGTGCGCACCACCGCGCTGCTCGGCGCGTTCCTCGTCGCGTCCGCGGTCCTGGCACGGGTCGGGGAGGCGTCGCTGGGCGCGCACCTGATCGCGTTCCAGCTGTTCGTCTTCCTCGCGCTCGTGCTCGACGCGCTGGCGATCGCCGCGCAGGTGATGGTCGGGCGGATGCTCGGCGCCGGCGACGCGGTGGGGGCGCGCGCGGCGGCGGCGCGCATGATCGCGTGGGCGGCCGCCCTCGGCGCGGTGTTCGGCGCCATCCTGCTCGCGCTCGGCGACGCGATCCCGCATCTGTTCACGTCCGACGAGGCGGTCGTCGAGCGCACGCGCGAGATCTGGTGGCTGTTCGCCGCGCTGATGCCGTTGAACGGCGCGGTGTTCGCGCTCGACGGGATCCTGATCGGCGCGGGCGACACGCGCTTCCTGATGTGGGGGATGCTCGCGGCGTCGGCGGTCTACATCCCGATCGCGCTGCTGGCGCTCGACCAGGGCTGGGGGATCGTCGGCGTGTGGTCCGGGCTGGCCGCGCTGATCGTCCTGCGGCTCGCGACGTGCGGCGGCCGGTTCCTGAGCGAGCGGTGGGCGCTCACGGGCGCGACTCGCGCCGTACCATGATGCGCGTCATGCCCCGTCTCGCCGTCGTGCTGACCGTGCTGCTGCTTGCCCTGCCGGCCCCACTCGCGCTCGCGCAGAGCGGCGGTGGCGGCGGCGCGTTCGGCCCGCTGCCGCCGGCCGCGCCCGCCGAGACGCCGACCCCGACGCCCGACCCGACCGTCGAGGCGCAGCAGGGCACCGACCGCACGCTGCTGTTCCTGATCGGCGGCGGGCTCGTCGTCCTCTTCGTCGTCATCGCCCGCGTGATCACCCGCGACGCGCGCCGGACGCTGCACGAGGAGGGCCGCTCCACGGATCCGAAGCTGCGCGAAGAGGGCCCGCACCGCCACGCGCGCCAGTCGAAGGCGAAGGCGCGCGCGAAGACGAAGGCGCAGCGCCGCGCGCGCCGCCAGAACAGGTAGCTCCGCCGGTCATCCGGACGGCGCTTGACCGCCTGCTCGGCCGAGGCTTGACCGGGCTTCGCCCTCTAGCCCGGACTCACGACGAGGTTGCGCACATGCAGGACCGCGCGGTCGCGCGGCAACTCGTCGAGCGGGCGCTGGAAGCCGGTGAACGTGCCGCGGCCGCGGTAGTCGGCGATTCGCGCGACCTCGCTGCCGCGAGCGAACACGAACGCCTGGCCGAGGCTGCCGAACGGCAGCGTGCCCTTGTACTCGCCGCCGAGCGCCGCCGAGACGGCGTCGCGCGGCGCGCCCGGCGCGATCACGAGCACGCGGTCCCACGGGAAGCCCGCCACGCGCCGCAGGTCGACCTCGCCGTCACTCTGCTCCTCGCTGAGCTGGATCGCGCGCGTGAGGTTCTCGGAGAGCAGGTTGTCGGCGGTGATGCGGTCCTCGTCGCGCGTCGCGAACACGACCACCGCCAGGATGAGGAACGCGGCGGCGAGCAGCGCGCCGACCGCGACCAGCGCGCGGGTCATGGCACCTATCATCCTCGATCCGCCCATGAGCCCCGTGCACGAGCCGCTGCCGCCGAACGTCTCCTTCCCCGCGCTGGAGGAGCAGGTGCTCGCGCGCTGGCGCGAGCGCGACGTCTTCAAGGCGACGCTGCGCAACCGCGAGGGCGGGCCGCGGTTCGTGTTCTACGAGGGCCCGCCGACCGCCAACGGCTACCCGGGCGCCCATCACGTGCTGGCGCGCGTGTTCAAGGATGTCTTCCCGCGCTACAAGACGATGACCGGGCACTACGTCGAGCGCAAGGGCGGCTGGGACACGCACGGCCTGCCGGTCGAGATCGCGGTCGAGCAGAAGCTCGGGTTCACCTCGAAGGAGGACATCGAGCGCTACGGCATCGCGGAGTTCAACCGCCAGTGCCGCGAGGCGGTGCTCGAGCACCTCGAGGACTGGCGCGCGCTGACCGAGCGGATCGCGTACTGGGTGGACCTCGACGACGCGTACTACACGTTCGACCCGGGCTACGTGGAGTCGGTCTGGTGGGCGCTGAAGACGCTGTGGGACCGCGACCTGCTCTACGAAGGCCACAAGGTCGTCCCGTACTGCGCGCGCTGCGGCACCGCGCTGTCCTCGCACGAGGTGGCGCAGGGCTACGAGGACGTCGAGGACCCGTCGGTCTTCGTGCGCCTTCCGGTGACGCGGCCGGCCGGCGCGCTGCGGGCGGGCGACACGCTGGTCGTGTGGACCACGACGCCCTGGACGCTGGTCGCCAACGCCGCGGTGGCGGTCGATCCGGAGCTGACGTACGTGCGCGCGGCGGGCGGCGAGGTGGTCGCCGAGGCGCTTGCCGAGCGCGTGCTCGGCGAGGGCGTCGAGATCGTCGACCGCTTCCCCGGGCGCGAGATGCTCGGCGCCGGCTACGAGCCGCCGTTTCCGTTCATCCCCGCGTCGGAGTACGGCGAGAAGGGCCACACCGTGCTGCCGGGCGACTTCGTCACCGCGGAGGACGGCACGGGCATCGTGCACACGGCCATCGCGTTCGGCGAGGACGACTACCGGCTCGGCGAGGAGCAGGGGCTCGCGGTCGTCAACCCCGTGCGGCTCGACGGCACCTACGACGAGCGGATCGGCCCGTACGCGGGTCGTTGGGTCAAGGACGCCGATCGCGACCTGATCGAGGATCTGCGCGACGCCGGCCGGCTGCTGCGCGCCGAGACGTTCGTGCACGCCTACCCGCACTGCTGGCGCTGCGGCACGCCGCTGCTCTACTACGCCAAGCCGTCCTGGTACATCCGCACGTCGGCGCTGCGCGAGCGGCTGCTGGCGGCCAACGAGACCGTCGACTGGCACCCGCCGCACATCAAGCACGGCCGCTTCGGCAAGTGGCTGGAGAACAACGTCGACTGGGCGATCTCGCGCGAGCGCTACTGGGGCACGCCGCTGCCGGTGTGGCGCTGCGAGAACGGGCACGTCGAGGCGGTGGGGTCGTTCGCCGAGGTGGAGGCGCGCTCGGGCCGCGAGCTGCCCGACCCGCACCGGCCGTACGTGGACGAGCACACGTGGGCGTGCGCGGAGTGCGGCGCCGAGATGCGCCGCGTGCCCGAGGTCATCGACGTGTGGTTCGACTCGGGCTCGATGCCGTTCGCCCAGCACCACGCGCCGTTCGAGAACGAGGACAAGCTCCGCGAGACGTTCCCCGCCGACTACATCTGCGAGGCGATCGACCAGACCCGCGGCTGGTTCTACTCGCTGATCGCGATCTCCACGCTGCTGTTCGACCGCGCGCCGTACCGGACCGTGCTCTGCCTCGGGCACATCGCGGACCCCGAGGGCAAGAAGATGTCCAAGTCGCTCGGCAACATCGTCGTGCCCTGGGAGGTGATCCAGCGCCACGGCGCCGACGCGTTCCGCTGGTACTACCTGACGTCCAAGGAGCCGTGGGACGGCTACAAGTTCGCGACTGAGACCGTCGGCGAGTCCGTGCGCCAGTTCCTGCTCCAGCTCTGGCACACGTACGGCTTCTACGTCCTCTACGCGAACGCGAACGAGATCACCGAGCCGGGCCAGCCCGAGACCGAGCTCGACCGCTGGGCGATCTCGCGCTTGAACGCGACGATCGCCGAGGTGCGCGAGCGGATGGAGGAGTACGACGCCACGCGCGCCGGGCAGGCGATCGCGGCGTACGTCGACGAGCTGTCGAACTGGTACGTCCGCCGTTCGCGGCGGCGCTTCTGGGACGGCGACCCGGCGGCGTTCGGGACGCTGAAGACCTGCCTGGTCGAGCTCACGAAGCTGGCTGCGCCCTTCACGCCGTTCATCGCCGACGCGCTGTTCGAGAACCTCGACGGCAGCTTGCCGAGCGTGCACCTCGCCGACTTCCCGGAGGCCGGCGAGCGCGATCTCGGGCTGGAGACGGCGATGGCGATCGCGCGCGAGACGGTGCGGCTCGGCCTGGCCGCGCGCGGGCACGGCAAGCTCAAGGTGCGCCAGCCGCTGCGCGCCGCGGTCGTGGTGGCCGCCGGCGAGGAGCGCGAGGCGATCGAGCGCATGCAGGACGTGGTGCTCGACGAGCTCAACGTCAAGGAGCTGCGCTTCGTCTCCGAGGCGGACGAGCTCGGCTCGTACGAGGTCAAGCCCAACTACCGCTCGCTCGGTCCCCGGTTCGGCAAGCAGATGCCGCAGGTCGCCGCTGCGGTCGCGGCGCTCGATCCGGCGCACGTGGCCGCGGCGCTGCGCGACGGCGGCCGCGTGGGCATCAGCTTGGGAGGCCACGACCACGAGCTCGGACCGGACGACGTCATGCTCGCGATGCAGCCGCTCGACGGCTACGAGCTCGAGCGCGAGGGCTCGCACGCGGTCGCGCTGGAGCTGGAGCTCGACCACGAGCTGCGTCGCGAGGGCCTTGCGCGCGAGATCGTGCACGCCGTCCAGAACGCGCGCAAGCGCTCCGGGCTGCAGGTCGAGGACCGGATCGAGCTGGCGCTCGGCGGCGACCCGGAGCTGCTCGCCGCCGCGCGGGACCACGAGGACTACCTCGCGCAGGAGACGCTCGCGACGAGCGTCTCCTACGACGCGGAGAGTGGAACCGAGGCCACGATCGAGAGCCAGCCGCTCTTCATCGCGATACGCGTGAAGTAGGTTTCGCCTGCCAGGCGAGCGTGCTCGTTCCTCGCCGCTCGCCTTCGGCGACGTTAGGCGAGCGCGGGCTCGATCTCGGCCTCGAGGCGCTTCTTCGGCATCGCGCCCTGGATGCGCTTGGCGACCTGGCCGTTGCGGAAGAGCAGGAGGGTCGGGATCGCCATGATCTGGTACTCGGACGCCGTCTGGATGTTCTCGTCGGTGTTGAGCTTGACGACCTTCAGGTCGATCCGCTCGCCGGCGATCTCCTCGACGATCGGGGCGACCATGCGGCACGGGCCGCACCACGGCGCCCAGAAGTCGACCAGGACGGGCTGGTCCGACTCGATGACCTCGGCCTGGAAGTTGGTGTCGGTGACCTCTGTGACGCCGGCCATGTCGCTCCTTGTCGCGGGCTTACTTCAAAAAGGATAGTACGTGCGGAGACACCCAGACCTCGACCGCCGCGGCGGCCAGCAGCACGGGCGCCGAGATCGCGGTCGTGGCGAACGTCGCGGCGAGCAGCTCGTCCCACGCCTGCCGCCGGCTGGCCAGCAGCCACGCGGCGAGCGGCAGGAACAGCGCGCCCAGCTCCGGCACCGCGTGCGGCAGCAGGCTGAGCATCAGCAGCGCCGGGCTGATGCCGTACGCGTCGGCCACGCTGCAGGCCTGCAGCCCGAGCGCGTACGCCTGGGTGGAGAGCGAGAAGAGCGTCGCGGCGGCCACGAACGCCATCGCGAGCTTCCCGGCGCGGTCGTGCACGCGCCGCCACCAGCCGCTGTAGCCCTCGGCGACGATCGGCAGCGACGCGCCGGCTATGAACCCCGCCACGCACGCCATCGCGTGCAGCGCCAGCACGAGGCCGTTGCGGTAGAGGATGAAGCCGTAGTCGCCCCACTCGCCGTTGCCGCTCGGCGCCCACACGGTCGGGTCCGGCGTGCTCACGCTCGCGACGAGCCACGTCGCGCTGAGGAGCACCGCGGCGATCGCGAGGCTGCCGAGCGCCCAGGGGCGGAAGGCCGCGAGCGGGTGCGCACGCCAGCGGCGCAGCGTCACGCGCGTGTCGTCCCACCCGCGGACGAGGGCCAGCTGCTCCGTGCTCATCGCTCCCTGGATCGGCAGGGACGGGCCGGGACTTCAACGCGGCTCGATCGGCGGCCGCAGGCCGGGGCTTCAGTGCGCCGGGACGCGCGTGGCGGCAATGCGCCAGGGCCATTCGCCCTCGCCGTCCAGCGCGAGCGTCCAGCGCTCCGTCCACTCGTCCTGCCGGTCGCGGCTGCCGGAGAGCACCGCGGCGGTGTCGCGGTCCTCGACGTAGCGGCGCCCGGCGACCTGCAACTCGACCGCGATCGTGGCGGGGTCGGCGCCCGCGTCGAGCGCGACGATCTGCAGCGCGCTGACGCGCGGGCCGCGGACGACGAGCCGCGTCCGGCGGGACGCGTCGCCCGCGTGGAGCAGCTCGGCGACCGCGGCTGGCCGCGCGGCCGCCTCGAGCGCGTCGTCGTCGCCGTCGACGGCATGCGCCCACGCCTCCACCACGCGCCGGACCGATGCCTCGATCAGGTCGGGATCGAACCGCCCGTCGGCGAGCGCGAGATCGAGCGCGGCGGCCCGCGCGGTGCCGTCGAAGTCCAGGTCGGCCAGCTCGGCAGGGGAGAACCCCGCGGGCGCGGCGTCCTCGCCCGCGCGCTCCGCGACCGCGTCCTCGCGCAGCCGCCGCGTGTCGTCCCAGGGCGTCGCGACGATGGGGCGCTCGAGCTGGTGGGCGCCCTCGGCGTCCTGCTCGATCGACGCCAGCCGCCAGGCGCCGTCGCGCTTGTACAGCGTCCAGTACTCGGAGCTCGTGACGGTGTCGCTCTGGGCGCCCTCGCGCATCATCCGCTGGCCGGACGCGGTCGCGACGTAGTCGCGCAGCACGCACTCGATGCGCACGACGACGCGGTCGTCGGCGTCATCGGAGCGGTTGACGAGCCCGACGTACTCGACGATCGGCTCGCTCCGGAGCTGCACGCGGTTGTGCCAGCCCTTGCGATCGAAGTCGTCGAGCCGGCGCCGCCATTCGAGCAGGAGGTCGGGGCTCGCGAGCGTCCCGAGGCGTTCGAGGTCGCGATCGGTCCACGCCGCCTGGACCTCGGCGTAGAGCTCGGCGGCCGCGGCGCGGACGGTGTCGGCGGCGAACGCCTCGTCGTCGTCGGCCGCGACGGCCGACGCTTGCTCGACCTCGTGCGCCCGTACGGCGCGGCGCTTCCGCGCCCGCTGGCGTCCGACCGCCCCGACCGCGAACAGCACGAGGACGGCGAGCACGATCAGGAGCACGACGATCAGCCCGCCGCCCCCGGACGCCCGGCCGCCCCCGCCGCCGGAGAACCCGCCTCCGCCGCCGGAGAACCCGCCGCCGCCTCCTCCTCCGCCGAAGCCCGAGCTGCCGCCGCCCGCCGCGGCGAGCGCCGCGGCATCGAAGGCGAGTGCTATGACCGGCGCGAGCAGCGCTGGCGCGAGGCGGCGCATGCTCGAGGATTCAAGCAGGGCGCCGGAGCCGCAGCGCGGGGATCCGCCACGCAGCCTCGAGCGCGACGGTCCACGTCATCTTCGACTCGCCCTCGCGCCGCTCGCGGAACGCGATCGGCAGCTCGAGCACGCGCAGGCCGGCGCGCAGCGCGCGGTACGTCAGCTCGACCTGGAACGCGTAGCCGCGGGCCCGCGCGGTCCGGAAGTCGATCGCCTCCAGCGCCTCCGCGCGGAAGCACTTGCAGCCGCTCGTGAGGTCGCGCACCGGCACCCGCAGCAGCGCCCGCGCGTACGCGCAGCCGGCGCGCGAGACCGCCCGGCGCCACGGCGCCCAGTTCTCGATCCGGCCGCCGTCGACGTAGCGCGAGCCGAGCGCCAGGTCGGCGCCCCCGGCGATCGCGTCGAGGAGCCGCGGGACCGTCGCGGGATCGTGGGAGAAGTCGCAGTCGATCTCCACGAGCGCGCCCGCGCCGCGGGCCAGCGCGTGGTCGAAGCCGGCGACGTACGCCGGCCCGAGACCGCGGTCGGCTGTGCGGTGGAGGACGGAGACCTGCGGGTCCGCGGCCGCGAGCCGGTCGGCGATCCGGCCGGTCCCGTCGGGCGAGTCGTCGTCGACGATCAGCACGCGCGCGTCCGCCGGCGCGACCGCGCGCAGCGCGTGCGCCATCCGCTCGACATTGTCGGCCTCGCAGTACGTGGGCAGGACGATCCAGGCGGGGCCGGGCATGGCGGGCCGCGTAGGCTAGAGCGTGTGACGAACGCCCAGATCGCCGCCGCCCTCGACGAGCTCGGAGACCTCTACGAGCTGGACGGCGCGGTGCAGTATCGCGTCCTCGCCTATCGCACGGCCGCCCGGACGGTGCGGGAGGCGTCCGTGTCGGTCGAGCAGCTCGTGCGCGACGGGCGGGTGACCGAGCTGCCGGGCATCGGCAAGACGCTGGAGACCAAGCTGCAGACGCTGGTCGAGACCGGCGACATGGCGCAGTCGCAGAAGCTGCGCGCGCAGTTCCCGAGCGGGTTGATCGCGATGACGCACCTGCCTGGCTTCGGGCCGAAGCGCGCGCGCCGGCTCTACGACGAACTCGGCATCGACTCGCTGGAGAAGCTGCGGGCGGCGGCCGAGGGGCAGCAGCTGCGCGGGCTGCGCGGGTTCGGGGCGAAGGCGGAGGAGAAGCTGCTCGAGACGCTCGCGGCGGGGCATGACGGCACGCCGACGCCGCGCTGGCTGCTCTCGCGGGCCGAGC
>DATHJG010000850.1:0-2109 GCA_035489875.1 Solirubrobacteraceae bacterium
CGGGCGCCCGCCGCGACCCCCCGCGCCAGTTCGTCAGCTCGCTGCCCTCGGCGTCGACCTCGGCCGCGGTCCTCCCGCCCCACGAGCCGACGTCGATCTCGCGCCAGCGCGCGTCGAACCGCGCCGGGCGCACGCCGAGCAGTTCCGCCGTCTCGCGGGCGCGCGCGAGGTCGCTCGAGATCACCCGCTCCGGCGGAAGCCCGTCCACCACCTCGGCGAGCGCCCGCGACTGCTCGCGACCGCGCTCGGACAGCGGCGGGTCGAGCTGCCCCTGCAGGCGCTCCTGCGCGTTCCAGGTGGACTCGCCGTGGCGGACGATGTACAGCAGGGCTAGAAGGCGCCCCGGCGGCTCAGCACCGCCGGGATCGTCTTGAGCAGGATCGTGAGGTCGAGCCCGACCGACCAGCGCTCGAGGTAGAGGAAGTCGAGCCGCACGAGGTCGTCGAAGTCCAGCTCCGAGCGGCCGGAGACCTGCCACAACCCGGTCAGCCCCGGCAGCACGAGGTAGCGCTTCTTGTGCCACTCCTCGAGCTGGTCGAAGTCGCGCTGCGGCAGCGGGCGCGGGCCGACGAGCGACATCTGGCCGAGCACGACGTTGAAGAGCTGCGGCAGCTCGTCGAGCGAGTAGCGGCGCAGCACACGGCCGACGGGCGTCATGCGCGGGTCGCGGCGGATCTTGAACAGCGCGCCCGAGGCCTCGTTGAGCGACTCGAGGTCGGCCTGGCGCTGGTCGGCGTCGGAGAACATCGTGCGGAACTTGAAGCACGCGAACGGCTCGCCGCCGATGCCCGGCCGGATCGAGCGGTACAGGATCCCGCCGCGCGACGTGAAGAAGACCGCGATCGCGATCGCGAGCAGCAGCGGGCTGAGCGCGACGATCAGCAGCAGCGCGCCGACGAAGTCGAAGCTCCGCTTCACGAAGTAGTCGAAGCCGTCGAACACCGGCGGGCGCAGCTCGAACAGCGGCACCGAGGCGCCGGGCACGAACTCGGCGCGGTGCACCAGGATCTCCATCGTCGACGGCGCGATCCGCACGGTGACGCCGCGCCGGTGGCACTGGTCGACGAGCTCCACGGCGCGCTCCTCCGGGAAGTCCGGGTCCGCGATGATGACCTCCTGCACGCGGTGCCGGTCGAGCACCGCCGGCAGGTCCTCGATCCGCCCGAGCGAGCGCAGCCCGTTGTCCGGCCGCGGCTCGAGCGAGATGAAGCCGATCATGTCGACGGGCGCATGCACCTCGTCGACCAGCGCGTGGTGGACGTCCTCGATGTGCTTCCCGGACCCCACCAGCACGGCGCGGCGGCGGTAGCCGGCCGCCCGCAGCAGCACGCCGGTGACCTTCTCGTACCCCCAGCGGATCGTCGAGACGAAGGCGATCCCGAAGAAGAGCGTGCCGTAGAAGATGTAGTAGCTGGAGTACTGCTCGCCGTTGACCAGCGCGAAGATCAGCGCGACGACGGTGACCTGGAAGAGCGAGGAGACGATCCGCGGCAGCCCGGGGCGCTGCGCGCGCTCGGCGTAGAGCCCGGAGCGGGCGAACAGCAGCGCGGTGACGAGGTACGCGAACGCAACGCTCTGCTTGGCCTCGTCGAACGACGCGTCCCAGGCCCAGTCCCCCTCGCGCAGCACCGCCTTGACCATCAGAGCGGTCACGATCGCCGCGAGGACGCCCGCGAAGTCGAGCGCGAGCAGCGACAGCACGCGGCAGAAGCGCCGCATGGTGTCCATGCGCAGGAGGAACGACAGGGCCGGCGGGCGCTTGCGCCGGATGTCGGTCGCCGGGGGCGTCCGCGGACGCGTAGGTGCGCGGACGTGCGTGTCGGGTGGCTTGGCGCTCGTCTCAGGCATGGACGCTTCCGGAGCCAACAACGCGGCAGCGTGTCACAGGTTCTGGCGTTTCTCGCAGCATTGGATGCAGATCGGATCGGCCCCCACGCCGATCCGCGGTCGGCGGGACCGGCGTTATGACGCGCCGGCTCCCGTGAGCGCATCGACGCCGGAGTCGTCCAGCGTGCGGCGCAGGCCCTCGCGCAGCTCGACCTTCGGCTCCCAGCCGAGGACCTCGCGGGCGAGGGTGATGTCGGGCTGGCGCACCTGCGGGTCGTCCTC
>DATHJG010000851.1:0-3555 GCA_035489875.1 Solirubrobacteraceae bacterium
CGGCGTCTGGCCGGAGAGGAAGATCAGCCCGTTGCTCTTGACGGCGTGCGAGTAGGGGCCGGCCGCCTGGGGGGCGCCGACCGCGGTGACCGTTTCGCGATGATGGGACATGGAAAGGGACTCTATTCAAGGCGCTCGCACGAGCTTGCGAGTGCGAGAAAGCCGCACCACCATGTCCAACAGACTGGCCTCAGAGACATCTCCTTATCTCCTTCAGCACGCGGAGAACCCCGTCGACTGGTACCCGTGGAGCGACGAGGCGCTCTCTCGTGCGCGCTCTGAGAACAAGCCGATCCTCGTCTCGATCGGCTACGCCGCCTGCCACTGGTGCCACGTGATGGAGCGCGAGTCGTTCGAGGATCCGAGCGTCGCCGAGCTGATGAACGAGCGCTTCGTCTGCATCAAGGTCGACCGCGAGGAGCGCCCGGACGTCGACGCGATCTACATGGACGCCGTCCAGGCGATGACCGGCCACGGCGGGTGGCCGCTCAACGCGTTCCTCACGCCCGAGGGCGTGCCGTACTACGCCGGCACCTACTTCCCGCCGGAGCCGCGCCAGGGGATGCCGTCGTGGCCGCAGGTCGTGGTCGGCGTGGCGACCGCGTGGGAGGAGCAGCGCGAGGAGATCGAGGAGACCGGGCGGCAGATCCTCCCGCGGCTCGCGGGCGCCGCGAGCATGGCGCCGGCCGAGGGCGAGCCGGACCCGGCCGGCCTCGACGCGGCCGTCCAGGTGCTGCGCCGCGGCTACGACCACGAGCGCGGCGGCTTCTCCGCGAACGCCCCGAAGTTCCCGGCGGCCTCGACGATCGAGTTCCTGCTCCGGCGCGGCGAGCGTCAGATGGCGCTGCACACGCTGCGCGCGATGGCGACCGGCGGCATGTACGACCAGATCGGCGGCGGCTTCGCGCGCTACTCGGTCGACGCCCGCTGGGAGATCCCGCATTTCGAGAAGATGCTCTACGACAACGCGCTGCTCGCCCGCGCGTACCTGCACGGCTTCCAGGTCTCGGGCGAGCCGTTCTTCGCCCGCGTGTGCACCGAGACGCTCGACTGGGCGCTGCGCGACCTGCGCCAGGAGGAGGGCGGGTTCGCGTCGGCGCTCGACGCCGACTCGGAGGGCGAGGAGGGCCGCTTCTACGTCTGGACGCCGGACGCGATGCGCGCCGCGCTGCGCGACGAGGACAGCGCGCGCATCGAGGCCGCGCTCGCGTACTTCGGCCTCACCGGGCCGCCGAACTTCGAGGGCAGCTGGGCTCCGGTGCGCGCGACGACCGACCCTGAGGGGCTGAGCGAGATCAAGGCGCGCCTGCGCGCGGTACGCGAGCGGCGCGTGTGGCCGGCGCTCGACGACAAGCGGCTCACCGCATGGAACGCGCTCATGATCTCCGCGCTGGCCGACGCGGGCGCCGCGCTCGAGCGTCCCGACTACACCGACGCCGCGGTCGCGTGCGCGGAGTTCGTGTGGCGCGAGATGCGCGACGACGACGGGCGGCTGCTGCGCACCTACAACCGCGGCCAGGCGCGGCTCGGCGCGTACCTGGAGGACCACGCGTTCCTGCTCGAGGCGCTGTTGACGTTGTACGAGACGACGTTCGACCCGCGTTGGTTCGCCGCCGCGCGAGACCTCGCGGACACGATCCTCGCCCGGTTCTCGGATCCCGAGAACGGCGGCTTCTTCGCCACCGCCGACGACCACGAGCCGCTGATCGCGCGGCGCAAGGAGCTCGAGGACGCGCCGATCCCGGCGGGCGCGTCATCCGCCGCGTTCGGGCTCCTGCGGCTCGCGGCGCTGACCGGCGAGCACGGCTACGAGGAGGCGGCGCTCGGCGTCCTGCGGCTGCTGCACGTCGTCGCGCCCCAGCACCCGGCGGCGTTCGGGCACCTGCTCCAGGCGCTCGACTTCCACTTCGCCGCGGTGAAGGAGGTCGCGATCGTCGGCCCGGACGCCGCGCCGCTCGAGCGCGTCGTGCGCGGCGAGTTCCGCCCCCATCTCGTCGTCGCGGGCGGCGTTCCGGACGGCGTCCCGCTGCTGGACGGCCGCGAGCCGGTCGACGGCCGCGCGGCCGCCTACGTCTGCGAGCGCTTCGCCTGCCTGCGGCCGGTCACCGAGCCGCACGAGCTCGCCGCGCTGCTCTGACGCGCAGCGCGGGCAGCGGCCGGTCTTCTCGGCGCCCGGTTGCGACTCCGCCGCAGGAGTACGGCCTTCCCCCATAGCCCCGGTCGGCGTGCGCCGGTAGAAAGCGCGGACGTCCCCTCTCTCCCCGGAGGAGTCCCCGTGAACCGTTTCCTCGCCGTCCCCGCTGGGCGAATCGCGAAGTACGTCATCCTCGGCATCTGCCTGGTGGCGCTGTTCGCATCCGGCGCGGCCAACCTGCCCGGCAAGTACAGCGACGCCGAGAACAACGAGTCGACGTCGTTCCTCCCCGGCGACGCCGAGTCGACCAAGGTGCTCGCGATCGCCGACGAGCTGCAGGGTGGCGAGCAGGCGCCGGTCGTGATCGTCTACCGCCGCGCGGGCGGGCTCACCGACGCGGACCGGGCGCGGATCGCCGCCGACCGCACGGAGCTCAACCGGGCGATCGAGGAGAACAAGGGCGGCATCTACCACGCGGTCTCGCCGTTCGGCGAGCCTCGCCCGTCAGAGTCGGGCGACGCCGCGCTGCTGATCGGCAACATCACGGGCGACGGCGACGGCGCCACGATCCTCGACCCGATCGACGACATCCGCGAACGCGTGAGCGACCCCGGCGGCGGGCTGGAGGTCAAGGTCACCGGCCCGGCCGGGTTCGCGGCCGACGCGATCAAGGTCTTCGAGGGCATCAACGGGACGCTGCTGAGCGCGGCGCTGGCGCTGGTCATCTTCCTGCTGATCCTGATCTACCGCAGCCCGATCTTCCTCTGGATCCCGCTGTTCGCGGTCGTGTTCGCCGAGATCGCGACGCGCTCGATCGGCTACGGGCTGACCGAGATCGGCGTCACGGTCAACGGCCAGACATCCTCGATCCTCTCGATCCTCGTGCTGGGAGCGGGCACCGACTACGCGCTCCTGCTGGTGTCGCGCTACCGGGAGGAGCTGCGCAAGCACGAGGACAAGCACGAGGCGATGGCGCTCGCACTTCGGACGGCGGGCCCGGCGATCGTCGCGTCCGGCGCGACGGTGATCTGCGCGCTGCTCTGCCTCACGATCGCCCAGGTGGAGGGCACGGCCGGGCTCGGGCCGGTCGGCGCGCTCGGGATCGCCGTGGCCATGGTCACGATGCTCACGCTGCTCCCGGCGCTGCTCATCATCTGCGGCCGGCGCGCGTTCTGGCGGCCGCCGATGTTCGGCCACGACAACGGCATCCCGCATTTCGGCGACGAGGGCGCCGACGCGACCCACGGCGCATGGCGCCGCGTGGGCGAGCGCGTCGCGCGCGGCCCGCGCCGGATCTGGATCGGCGCCACGGCGCTGCTCATCGTCGGCGCGCTCGGCGTGCTCACGATCGACACCGGGCTCACCCAGGCCGACGGCTATCGCGACGAGGTGGAGTCGCTCGCCGGCCAGGAGCTGCTGGC
>DATHJG010000852.1:0-2080 GCA_035489875.1 Solirubrobacteraceae bacterium
GTCCTCGGCGGCCTCGATCTGCTTGCGGAAGATGATGTTCACCGCGCCCTCGGGCCCCATCACCGAGATCTCGGCGCTCGGCCAGGCGACGATCAGGTCAGGCTCGTACGCGCGCCCGCACATGACGTAGTAGCCCGCGCCGTAGGCCTTGCGCAGCACGACGGTGATCTTCGGGACCGTGGCTGCCGCGACCGCGTGCAGCAGCTTCGCGCCGTGCCGGATGATCCCGGCGGCCTCGACCTTGGTGCCGACCATGAAGCCGGGCACGTCCTGGAGGAACACGAGCGGGATCCCGAATGCGTTGCACAAGTTCACGAAACGGGCGGCCTTGTCGGCCGAGTCATTGTCGAGGATCCCGCCCAGGTGCTTCGGCTGGTTGGCGACGATCCCGACCGGCCGCCCGCCCATCCGCGCGAGGCACGTGATGATCGTGCGCGCCCAGCCGCCCTTGACGTCCAGCCACTCGCCGCCGTCCACGATCCGGCGGATCACGTCGTACATGTCGTACGGCTTGCGGTTGGTCTCCGGCAGGACGTCGAGCAGCGCGTCGTCCATGCGGTCGACGGGGTCGGAGACCGGCAGCACCGGCGGACGCTCCTCGCAGTGCGCGGGGAAGAACGACAGGTACCGCTTGATCACCGCGATGCACTCCTCGTCGTCGGCGACCTCGATGTCGCCGACACCCGACTTGCGGCAGTGCACGCGCGAGCCGCCCAGCTCCTCCTGCGTCACGTCCTCCCCGATCGCGGCGCGCACGAGGTGCGGGCCGGCGAGCGCCATCGAGCCGCGGCCGCGGACCATCGGGACGAAGTCGGCGAGGCCCGGGATGTAGGCGGTGCCCGCGGCGCACGGCCCCATCAGCGCGGCGACCTGCGGGATCACGCCGCTCATGACCACCTCCTCGCGGAACAGGTGGCCGGAGCCGGCGAACAGCGAGCCGACCGCCTCCTGGATCCGGGCGCCCGCCGAGTCCAGCAGCCAGACGAACGGGATCCGGTGCGTGAGCGCCAGCTCGCGCAGGCGCGTGACCTTGATCTCGCCGGTCATCCCCATCGAGCCGGCCATCACGGTGAAGTCGTAGGCGCACACCGCGACCATCCGGCCGTCGACGCGGCCGTAGCCGGTGATCACGCCGTCGGCGGGCGCTTCGCGGCCGTCCATCGCGCGCTGGGAGAAGTGCGGCTGGGCGTGGATCCCGAGCTCGGTGAACGTGCCCTCGTCGAGCAGCAGCGCGACCCGCTCGCGCGCGGTGAGCTTGCCCGCCTCGTGCTGGCGCGCGATCTTCTCCTCCCCACCGCCGAGCCGGGCGCGGGCCCGGCGCTCCTGCAGGTCCTCGGCGAGCGAGCGCAGGCGGCTGGGAGGTGCGGGGTCGGCGCTCACGAGCAAGAAGTGGGACGTTCCACTGTCGACTTTACGGGATCAGCGGCTCGAGCATCTCGGCAAGCCGGCCGGCCGCGCCGGGCGACGCGGTCGAGGTGACCTCCACGCCGGCGATCTCGGCCGCGCGGGCGAGCTCGGCGAGCAGCGCGCGGAGCGCAGCGAGCGGCATGCCGCCGTGCGCGGGGAAGCTGAACGGCATCTCCGACGGGTCGAGCACGTCGAGGTCGAGGTGCACGAACACGCGCTGCCCTCGCACCGCGGCGGGCACGTCGGCCGGGGCGACGACGGTCAGCTGCGCACGCTCCATCTCCTCGCGCTCGGGCGCGTCGAGGTCGCGGCCGTCCGAGAGCACGACGCGGCGGGGGTCGAACCCGGGGCCGAACCCGGCGTCCCAGCGGCCGCACGCCGCCGCCAGGCACATGCCGCCGAGGTAGCCGGACGCCGTGGTGTCGGGCGTGTTGAAGTCGCCGTGCGCGTCGAGCCAGACGACCCGCACGTCCGGCTCGCGCCGGGCCAGGGCGGGCAGCGTCGCGATCGCGATCGTGCAGTCCGAGGCGAGCAGGACAGGGAACGCGCCGCCGTCGAGCGCCGCCTCCAGCGCCGCGCCGGCGGCCGCGATCGCGTCGCGCCCGTCGCGCAGGTCCTCCTCCCAGCGTGCCTCGCGCGGCGTGCCGGACTCGCCGACCAGCTCGGGCTCGAC
>DATHJG010000853.1:0-3106 GCA_035489875.1 Solirubrobacteraceae bacterium
TTCGGGCTGTCGAGGGCGGTCACGTCGCCACCTCGCCCGTGTGGGGGTCCCTGCCGCAGTGCTCCAGCTCTTCCCAGGTTGAAGCGGCCTCGCAGTCGGTTCGGTCCAGCTCGAGCTGGTGGAAGTCGTTGACGTCGGCGAGCAGGCTGAGCATGTACTCGGCGTGTAGTAAGCGCTTGTTGAGCGCCTCGATTTGGCGCTGGAGGAGATAGCCGCTCACGACGACACGTCGGCATTCTTGGTGTGCTCGGCGAGCCAGCGATCGACGTCTTCACGCCGGTAAACGACGTGTCGGCCGATCTTTGCGTAGGGCGGGC
The DNA here is from genome assembly GCA_035489875.1 of Solirubrobacteraceae bacterium. Classification (GTDB taxonomy): domain Bacteria; phylum Actinomycetota; class Thermoleophilia; order Solirubrobacterales; family Solirubrobacteraceae; genus DASQMT01. Next base: position 318 of record DATHJG010000853.1, read on the forward strand.
CCAGACCGCGGTAACGCCATTGCCCGAGGGTTCGGCGGGGGACGGTTTCGCCGAGATACCCGTAGAGATCGTCCTCGCTGAGAATGTGTGAGTTGGTGTGCGTAGCCATGGTTGCGACTATGCGCAGACACAACTATAATGTGACAACATGACGACCAAGAAGCCGCAACTTGGGTGGGTGAGCGTGCCCCACGGCAGGAATGGCGAACTCCTCACCGCGACCGCGCCGGGCCAGAAGTTCGAGTTCTGCTTCGCTCAGCGAAACGGGCGATGGGCTCTCGTGGGGGTCTGCATCGAGCACGCCGAGGGGATCGGGGTGGCCGAGGTGCGCGGCGTTCCGATCGACCTGGCTTGGCGTGTTCTTCGCACTAGCAAGCGCGACGCCAGCGGGCGGGTCGGAATCGGAAAGCTCGGGCCGGAGTTCAAGCGACCCGAGCGGCAACGCCAAGAGCGAAGGCCGGACGTTCGGCGATGGACCGAACGCAAGCTCGCCGAACTTGCTGAGGAATACGTGAGGGAAATGGAACTCGGCGAGCGCAAGCCAGTTCATGCGATGTGGCTGCGGCGTCAGACGTCGCCGGCCGACAGGGTTAGCCGCGAGTACCTGGGAGCCCGGATCACGGAGGCGCGGAAGCGTGGGTTGCTCACCGCGACCGAAGACCGACGGCCGGGCGGGCGTCTGACCGTCAAGGCCAAGCGACTCTTGAAGGGTGACGCATTATGAGCATTGACAAACGCGCGGACGGCCAGTACCGGGTGCGGTGGCGTGAGAGCGACGGCCGTCAGCGAGCACGTCATTTCGATCGCAAGCGCGACGCCGAGACGTTCGAGGCCACGGTACGGGTCGACATGAACCGGGGGAGCTACGTCGACCCGGACGGCGGCAAACTCACCGTGCGGGCCCACGCTGAGGCGTGGGCGCTCGGTCAGCCGTGGCGAGACTCAACCCGCACGAGCCGCGAAACCATCCTCGCTTCCCAGATCATCCCGGCCTTCGGTCACGTCCAGCTACGGGCTTTGAAGACCTCCGACGTTCAGGCCTGGGTAGGCCGCATGTCGGTGAGCCTCGCCGCGTCAAGCGTGCGGACGTACTTCCGGGTCCTCGCTCAGATGATGATCGCGGCACGAGGTGATCACCTCATCCACGAGTCACCGTGCGTCGGGGTGCGACTACCTCGAGCTGACCGGCCCGCGCCGTCGCTGACGGTGCTCAGCGGCGACCAGGTGGCCGCATTGGCCGACGTGGTTCCGAGACGCTACCGGGCGCTCGTGCTTGCCTCGGCGGGCCTCGGGCTGCGTCAGGGAGAGGCGTGCGCGCTCACGGTGGATCGCATCGACTTCCTGGGTCGCAAGGTGACAATCGACAGGCAGGTCGTGACGCCGGTGAAAGGCAGTATCTGTGAGTTCGGGCCGGTGAAGACAGAATCATCAAACCGGGTGATTCCGCTGCCCGCCGTCGTCGGGGAAGCACTCGCGGCGCACATCGCCGAGTTCGGTGAGGGCCGCGACCGCCTGCTGTTCACGACGACGGGCGGCGCGATGCTGTCGCGCCAGACATGGCATGGGGCGTTCAGTGCTGCCGCTGATCGACTGAAGATTGACGCCTCGTCGCACGACCTGCGGCACCACGCTGCGTCGCTCCTGATCGCCGCCGGGTGTTCGCCTAAGGCGGTGGCGGCGTTCCTCGGCCACAAGAACGCGGCTGAGACGTTGAACACATACGCGCATCTCTGGGCTGACGACGAGGACAGGATCTCGGCGGCGATCGACGCCGGGCTTCGGCGAAGTGAGGACCAGATGAGGACTAGGAGCCTGTCGGACAGCGGGTGAAGCCCGCTCCAACCCTGCTAGAGGGCAGCAGGCAACAATCTGTTGACGTTTTCGTAGAAAAAGTAGAGGCCGACGACGAAGGGGAGGATGCCGGCGGCGAGGCCGATCCAGCTGTTCCGGAGCCGCTTGGCGAGTTGGTAGGCGCCGATCACGATGGCCGCGCACACGGCAGTCCACTCGGCCACCGGCAGGAACGCGTCCTTGTCGCTGAACCAGCGGTTGCTCAGCGCGTCGTTGCCGTCGGACAGGACGCTGTCGGCCCCGTCACCTCCGGGGGTCCCGCCGCCGGGGTTCACGGTGTAGAGCGGGTCCGGTGCGGCCGTTGCCGTGGGTCCTGCGGTCGCCGTCGTCGGGACGGCCGTGGAATCGGCGAGGAGCGTCTCGCTCGTACTGTCGGCGACCGGCGCGACGGTGGCAACCGGCGTCGTGGGCGGGGCCTCCGTGGGCGGCGCCGCGGTCACGATCGTCGGGTCGTCGGCGCCCGGGATGCCGGTATTGACGGGCATCGGCCCGTCGCGCCCAAAGTTGTAGATCGGTTGGCCGGGCGCCGACGACCGGGTCAGGTCGAGATCGGCGTACACGATGTAGCGCTGCGACGCGCTGTACCGCGGATGGCACGACGTGAGCGTGAGCATGGCCCGAGTCGGGTCGGTCGTCGCGATGACGTGAGTGTCCTCTGGAGCGACGATCTCGGACGAGGTGACGACATACACGAACGTGCCGTATGCGGTCGTGATGATGATGTCGTCGCCGGCCTCGAGGTCGTTGATGTCGTAGAACGGCTGCCCATGGGTCGTGCGATGGCCCGCAATCGCGGCGTTGCCGAGCTGACCGGGCATGGGGGTCTGCGGGAACAGACCGGGCCCTTCGGCGAGCTGCTCCCGCTCGACGCCGGCGACGATGATGTCGCTGAGTTCCATCTCGGGGATCTCGATTTGACCGACGACGCTGCCTTCCGT
>DATHJG010000854.1:0-8590 GCA_035489875.1 Solirubrobacteraceae bacterium
CATGCGGCCGCTCCGCGGCGGCCACTCGACCTCGAACGTGTTGCTCACCAGCGTCGCCGGGTCGAGGTCGCCCTCGACCGCGAACGCGACCACGACCTTGCCGCTCTTCTGCTTGACCGAGCCGAGCTCCTGGAGCGCGCCGCCCGGCAGGGACGCGCCGGTCTCCTCGGCGAACTCGCGCAGCGCGCCCGCGCGCGGGTCCTCGCCCTCGTCCAGCTCGCCCTTCGGGATCGACCACGCGCCCAGGTCCTTGCGCGCCCAGAACGGACCGCCCGGATGCGCGAGCAGGACCTCGGTGCCGCGCTCGCCCCGCCTGTGCATGAGGATCCCCGCGCTGCTGCCCTTGGCATTCACCGGATCGTGTCTCCTCGCGAACGATGGCTCCCCGACTTGTCGGATGCATGAAATGATGCAAGCTCAGCCACGCAAGGAGTTGGTCGGTCATGGAAGCGGTCCGGTGCACCCAGTGCGGCGAAACGAGGTGGAGCCTGCTCCCGGGCTCCCGCTCGCACGCTCTCGACGCGCCGTGCGAGCTGTGCGGGGGCAAGACCGTGGTCGAGCGGCGACGACCGGGCGCCGGACCTGAGACGCTCGACGTGGAGCGGCGCCGGACGGCGATCGCCGACCGGATCGCCGGCCGCGACGCCGTCAAGTCGAGCGGGCTCGCCGCCCGCTGAGCGAAGCCGCCGAGATCGCGGTGCGGCTCCAGCCTCGCGCGCGGCGCGCGGAGGTCGTCGGAGAGCGGGCGGGAGCGATCGTGATCCGCGTCACGGCGCCGCCCATCGACGGGAAGGCGAACGCGGCGCTGTGCGCGTTCGTGGCGGACCGCGCGGGGGTGGCGCGCTCCCGGGTCGAGGTGGTGCGCGGGATGACGAGCCGCGACAAGGTCGTCCGCGTCGAGGGCGTGGACGCAGCGGCCCTGCGCGCCGCGCTGGCACCGTGAAGCCGCGATGGAGCTGACCACCTCGCGGCTGCACCTGCGGCCGTTCGAGCCCGCCGACCAGGACGCGATCCACACGGTCTACGCGGACCCGGAGGTGATGCGCTTCGTCGGCCACGGCGCGCATCGGACGATGACGGAGACGGCGACCGCGCTGCGCACCTACGGCGACGTGCTCGCGCGGCGCGGCTACTCCTTCCTCGCCGTGACCGAGCGCGAGGGCGGCGCGCTGATCGGCGACGGCGGACTGCACCCGCTCGGGGGCGTCGGACCCGACGTCGAGCTGGGCTACACGCTCGCCCGCCGGGCCTGGGGCAAGGGCTACGCCACCGAGCTTGGCCAGGCGCTGGTCGAGTACGCGTTCACGGTGCTGCGGGTGCAGCGCGTCGTGGCCCAGGTCGAGCCGGCCAACGCCGCCTCGCGCCACGTGCTCACGAAGCTCGGCATGACCGAGCGCGAGCTGCGGATGGCGTACGGCCGCCCGCATCTCCTGTACGCCGTCGAGCCGTAGTCGGCCGCGACGGGGCGGCGGAGACCCGGCGCGAGCGGGTCGCCGCCTCCGGATGGCGTTCGGTCAGGCGGCGCGCGGCGCCGCGCGGCTCGTCGCCGCCGCAGCGAAGCGCGACAGCAGCGTCTCCGCGAGCGCGCGCATGCCGCTCAGGTTCAGCGCGGCGGTCGCGCCGTCCGGGCCGAGCGCGCCGATCCACGCGTCGACCGTGCCGGTGGCGACCGCGTCGGCCGGTCCCTCCGGGCGCTCGGTGATCTCGACGCGCCCGTCGGCGACCGTGAGCCGGAACGTCCGGTCCTCCTCTTCCCCGATCACGACGAGGTCGACGATGCCACGCGCGTCCGGCGGCGGCTTGAGCATCCCCGGCGCGAGCCGGAAGATCGCCCCGACGTTGACGTCCTCGCCTTGCCGCGGGCCGGTCCAGGTCCAGTCATAGCCCCAGCGCGCGAGCGCGCCGAGCACCGGCATCAGCTCACGCGAGCGCTCGGTCAGCTCGTAGTCCACGCGTGGCGGCACCTCCCGGTAACGCTGGCGGGTGAGGAGGCCGTCGGCGACCATCCGGTTGAGGCGAGACCGGAGTTGCTCGGTCGAGATCCCGGGTAACACGCGCTGGAGCTCGACGAACCTTCGCGGACCGGCCGCGAGGTCGCGGATGATGAGGAGGGTCCACTTGTCGCCCACGAGATCAAGCGCGCGGGCGTCTGGGGACCACTGATCGTAGGGGTGCCGCTTCGGCGGGGGGACAGGGGGGATGGTGGGCCTCCGCTCAGATCCGGCGATTTTCGGGGACCGCGAGAATAAACCTCTCCGATGCGTAACGGTACCCCCAATTTGGCGGGATCCTCCGTCCGTTGTGGGCCTGGTCGGCCTTCGGCGCAAGTTTCGCGGCGACCTGCCGTTCCTTGAGACGCGGGGGGCGCTCCACGAGGACGTCCCGGTACTCAGGCAAGCGAGGACGAATGGGCGACGTGATCATGCTCTCCGAGCGCAGGGAGGCACTCCGCCGGCGCGGGACGGGACCGCTGCGCGGCCGCTCGCGCGCGCAGTTCTTCTTCGACCTTTCTTGTCCGTTCACATACCTCGTGGCCGAGCGCGTCGAGCGGGCGTTCGACGATGTCACCTGGACGCCGGCGTCCGCCGCAGCCTTGGGCCGCTCGTGGCTTGCCGCCGATGCGGTCGCCGCCGCCGCCGTCCGTCGCGTAGCCGAGGAGCGCGCCGCGGCGCTCCGGATGCCGCTCATCTGGCCCGAGCGCTTCCCGGCCGACACGCCGGCCGCGATGCGCGTCGCCGCCCTCGCGGCCGACGTCGGGCGCGGCGCGGCGTTCGTGCTCGCCGCCACGCGGCTGGCGTTCTGCGGCGGCTTCGACCTCGACGATCCGGAGATCCTCGCCGAGGCGGCGGCCGCCGCCGGCGTCGTGCTCGACGACTGCCTCGGCGCCGCGCGCGACGAGGCGCGCGACGGAGAGATCGAGCGCTCAGGTCGCGCGCTGCTGGCCGCCGGCGCCGATCGCCTGCCGGCGCTGCGGGTCGGCCGCGCCCTGTACTGGGGCGAGCGGCGCGTCGGCGACGCGCTGGTCGCGGCGCGCGTGGCACGCGCCACCGCAGCCGTCAGGTAAGCGGTCCTTCCCGCGGCACCGCAAGTTCTCCCCGCCTGTTGCGTTGGGGCCCCTGTGTCAGGTCCATCGGGCAGGGGCGCCCCGGGGCCAGGCGCGGTCGTCGCTCTCGCCTACAAGCGGCGACCGCGCCCACCCTGGGTTGCTCCGCCGGTAGTCCGGAAGGCGACTGACACGCTGGCGCGGGCTAGAAGGAGACGAGGCCGGCGAGGATCTGCGCGTTGAAGGCGTCGACCGTCTCGGGCTCGCCGATGTCGCCCGCCGGCACGTTGGGTGCGATCGGAGCGTCCAGCTCCTCCTCCCCCAACAGGAGGTCGAGCTCCGCGAACGGCGTGTACACGTTCATCCTGAGGTGCGTGTCTTCCATCGGACGAACGTAGACCCGTCCGGTGCCCCGCGGCGAGCGGGAACCGCGCCGCACCCCCGGATCGGGGGGGTATGTTCCCCCGCCATGACTACGGAGCCGCACGAGACCACCAAGCTGCACGGGGGACGCCTGATCGCCCGGCGCCTGAAGGCACACGGCGTCAGCAAGCTGTTCACGCTCTCCGGCGGCCACCTGTTCTCGATCTACGACGGCTGCCGCGCGGAGGGGATCGACCTCGTCGACGTGCGCCACGAGTCCGCCGCGGCGTTCGCCGCCGAGGGATGGGCCAAGGTCACGCGCGAGCCGGGCGTGTGCGCGCTCACCGCCGGCCCGGGCGTGACCAACGGCATGAGCGCGCTGGGCTCCGCGCAGCAGAACCGCTCGCCGATGCTCGTGCTCGGCGGCCGCGCGCCCGCGATGCGCTGGGGCCAGGGCTCGCTCCAGGAGGTCGACCACGTGCCGTTCGTGCGGCCGCTCGTGAAGCTCGCGGCGACCGCCGCCTCGACTGCCGAGATCCCGGGGCTGATCGACGAGGCGTGGGAGCAGTCGCTGAGCCCCCATTCCGGCCCGACGTTCCTGGACTTCCCGCTCGACCACGTGTTCATGGAGGCGGAGGAGTCCGAGCCGGCCGAGCGGCTCCCGCACCCGCCCGCCGTGCCCGACGCGCGCATGCTCGACCGCGCGGTCGCGCTGCTGCGCGACGCAGAGCGGCCCGTGATCATGGCCGGCACCAACCTCTACTGGGGCCACGGGGAGGACGCGCTGCGCGAGCTGGCCGAGGCCGCCGGCATCCCGGTCTTCCTCAACGGCCTCGCGCGCGGCTGCCTGCCGGCCGACCACCCGCTCTTCTACTCGCGCGCCCGCGGCGCGGGGCTCAAGGGCGCGGACGTCGCACTGGTGATCGGGGTGCCGATGGACTTCCGGCTCGGCTTCGGCCAGGCGTTCGGCGAGGACTGCGAGCTGATCGCGATCGACGTCGCCGAGCCCGAGCGCGAGCATCCGCGCGCGGTCGCCGCGGAGCTGTACGGCGACGTCGCCGGGACGCTGCGCACGCTCGCGGGCGCCGTGGCCGGCGGTACGTCGACGCAGGCATGGACCGAGCACCTGCGCGGCGTCGAGCAGGAGAAGCGCGCCGGCGAGGCCGAGCAGCTCGCCGACCCGCGTGCGCCGCTGCACCCGCTGCGGATCTACAAGGAGCTCGGCGAGGTGCTCGACCGCGACGCGATCGTCATCTGCGACGGCGGCGACTTCGCCTCCTACGCCGGGCGCGCGATCGAGTCCTACGAGCCCGGCTGCTGGCTCGACCCCGGCCCGTTCGGCTGCCTCGGGTGCGGTCCGGGCTACGCGCTGGCCGCCAAGCTCGCACGGCCGGACCGCCAGGTCGTGCTCCTGCTCGGCGACGGCGCGTTCGGCTTCTCCGGCATGGAGTGGGACACGCTCGCGCGGCACGGCGTCGGCGTCGTCGGGGTGATGGGCAACAACGGCATCTGGGGGCTCGAGAAGCATCCGATGGAGTTCCTCTACGGGTACTCCGTCGTCGCCGACCTGCGCCCGGAGACGCGGTACGACACGGTCGTCGAGGCGCTCGGCGGGCAGGGCGCGCTGGTGCGCACGCCGGACGAGCTCAAGCCCGCGCTGGAGCGGGCGCTCGCCGCCGAGGGCCCGGCGCTCGTCAACGTCCTGACCGATCCCGCGGTCGCCTACCCGCGCTCCGCGAACCTGGCCTGAAAGACGAGAAGCCGCCTCGCGGCGGGGCGAGGCGGCTTCAAGTTGGCCCCGTCAGGACGGGCAGGGGTACGTGCCTTGGGGGCCGTTGAACGACCCAGGCGGCGGGAGGCGCCGATTGATACGGCAAACGCCTGGATCTATGCGTCGGGGGACGACGGCGGGAGGCACGACCGCCCTTACCGACCGTTCGAGTATCCCTCCGGTGTCAAGACCGCGCCATCGTACGAACGTCCAGTTAAGCCTGGACTCGGGCCTATTGTTTGGCGAAACTAGCCGATAGACCGGTCTTTGGTGGCTAGTTCGATCGCGACCCCCCAGAGGAGGTCGCGATCGGACACTTCGACCTCGTCCAGTCCGAATGCGACGAGCGCGCGGGTCAGGACCACGACACCCGCCACGATCGTCGGCGCGCGGTCGGGGTCGAGGCCGGTGACGCGGCGCCGCTCGGCGAGCGGGATCGCGGCGAGCCGCTCGAGCAGCGCCTCCAGCTTCGCGTGCGAGAGCACGTGGCCCTCGACCTTCGCGGTGTCGTAGGGATCCAGCGCGAGGTCGATCGCGGCGCACGACGTCGCGGTCCCCGCCACCGCGATCGCCGCCTCGACCCGCGCGCGGACGTCCGCCGGGACCGCGGCGGCGATGCCGGCGTCCACGTCGGCCGCCAGGGCGGCGAGCTCCGACGCGGTCGGCGGGTCGGAGTGGAGGTGGCGCTCGGTATGGCGCACGACGCCGATCTGCGTGGAGACGTGGAACTCCAGCTCCCCGCGTGCGCCGCAGACGAGCTCGGTCGAGCCGCCGCCGATGTCGATCACGACCCGCTCCGTGGGGTCGTCGGGCGGTCGCGCGGCGGTCGCGCCCGCGTACGTGAACGCGGCCTCCTCGTCGCCCGAGAGCGTGCGGCCCTCCAGCCCGAACCGCTCGTGCACGGCGGCGACGAACGCCGCGCCGTTGGCGGCGTCGCGCACGGCGGACGTCATCACCGCGGCGCTCGCCTCGCACTCGTACGCGGCGATCTCGGCGGCGTAGCGCTCCAGCGCGGCGAACACGCGCGCCTGCGGCGCGTCGCCGAGCCGGCCGGTCGCGTCGACCCCCTCGCCGAGGCGCGTGACGATCGACTCGCGGTGGCACTCGGTGACGCCGCCGCCGGGCTCCACGTCGGCGATCAGGAGGCGGGTCGAGTTGGTCCCGATGTCGACGACGGCGACGCGCATTGGCGCGGCGCAAGGTATACGTTGCGCGCGTCATGCGCGGACTGACCATCCCGGCCGCCCTGGCCGCGCTCGCCCTGCTCGCCTCCCCCGCCTCCGCCGCCGGCGGCATCACGCCGGTCTCGCCGAAGCAGGGCGACAGCGTCCCGGCCGGCAAGCGGCCGACGTTCAAGCTGAACGTGACCGGGGCAGGGCAGGTGTGGGTGCACGTGTGCAAGTCCAGGCAGAAGGACGCCGAGGGCCTGATCTGCCACGGCGAGTCGATCGGTCGCGCACGGAAGCAGAGCGGATCGCGCTACGAGTACAAGGCGAAGTTCTTCGACTTCCCGGCGTTCTGGCTCAACACCGCGGGCACGTACTACTGGCAGGCGCACCGGATCTCGTGCGAGCACGGGACCGACGACTGCCGGATCGAGGGCCCGATCGTGAAGCTCAAGGTGGCGTGATCTGACGCTCCAGCCCGCGCGGATCGGCTGCTCGGGCTGGAACTACGCGGACTGGCGCGGGCGCGTCTACCCGCGCGGCTGCCCGCCGCGGCGGTGGCTCGCGCACTACGCGACGCTGTTCGACACCGTCGAGGTGAACTCGACGTTCTATCGCCTGGCGAAGCCCGAGGCCGTCGCCCGCTGGGTGGCCGACACGCCGCCGGACTTCGTCTTCACGGTGAAGGCGAGCCGGTACCTCACGCACATGAAGCGGCTCACCGACATGGAGCGGGGCGTGGAGCGGCTCTACGCCGGGATCGCGCCGCTGGTCGGCTCGCCGAAGCTCGGACCGGTGCTGTGGCAGCTGCCGGAGCGGTTCCGGCGCGACGACGACCGGCTGGCGTTCGCGCTCGAGCGCCTCCCGCCCGGACGCCACTGCTTCGAGTTCCGCCACCCGAGCTGGTTCGCGTCCGAGGTCTACGGCCTGCTCCACGCGTTCGGCGTCGCGCTCGTGACCGGGCACGACGCGCGGCGGCCGCTGCCGGACGCCCCGCTCACCACGGATTGGACGCTGTTCCGGTTCCACTACGGCGCGCGCGGGCGGCGCGGCAACTACTCCGAGACCGAGCTGCGCGAGTGGGCGGCGCGGATCGACGACCTGCGCGCGGAGGCCGCCGTGTACGCGTACTTCAACAACGACTGGGAGGCGTTCGCGGTCCGCAACGGGCAGCGGCTCAAGCGCCTGCTGGAGGGTTGAAGCCTGGCACCACGGTGCTAAATTGTTTGGTCCAACCGTCGCGGGGTGGAGCAGCCAGGTAGCTCGTCGGGCTCATAACCCGAAGGTCGCAGGTTCGAATCCTGCCCCCGCTATCGAGGCCGACTAACGCAGAGGCTTGCAAGAGCCCTGCTGAGGCCGACCAAGAACGAAGGCCGCTCGGAAGGGCGGCCTTCGCCGTTCTTGCTCGGCGCCAGCTGGCGGTTCCGATGCGTCCTGATGGCTTGCCGAGACCTCGGTCGTATTCGCTCAGGCCTAATAGCGAAGGGGTATTGGGCCACAGCCAACAGCGGGGTGATCGTTCCGCGCGGCGCTGGCAGCCGCTGACCGTTGCGCGCGGCGTCGGTTCGCGCAATACTTAGCCTCATGGATAAGTATTCGGAAGCGCTGGACGGCGTGTTCGTCGCGCTTGCAGATCCGACGCGTCGCGCGGTGGTCGGGCGGCTCGGCGTGGGGCCGGCCAGCGTCGGCGAGCTGGCACGGGCGTTTCCGATGGCGCTTCCGTCGTTCATGAAGCACGTGCGGACGCTGGAGGCCAAGGGGCTGATCCGCACGAAGAAGTCCGGTCGGGTGCGGACGTGCGTGCTCGAGCGACAGCGTCTCGATCTCGTCGATGGCTGGCTGGCGCAGCAGCGGCGCATCTGGGAGGGGCGCACCGATCGCCTGGAGCAGTTCGTTATCGATCCGCGGGAGGACCACCTGTGAACCCTGATCTCGACCTCAGCCTGCAGCGCGTCATCCGCGCCCCGCTCGCGACCGTGTGGCGCGCGTGGACCGATCCGTCTCGGCTGGAGCGGTGGTGGGTGCCCGCCCCGATCGTGGCGCGCGTGGACCGGCTCGAGGTCCGTCCCGGCGGCGCCTTCGTGACCAGCATGAGCGACGACGGAGATGCGTTCGTGGCGCAAGTGGACGCGTCGTTTCTCGTCGTCGACGAGCACGAGCGGCTCGTCTTCACCAACGCGATCGACAGCCGGTGGCGCCCCAGCAACCCCGCTCCGGTTGCCATGACGGCCGAGATCACGTTCGGCG
>DATHJG010000855.1:0-2710 GCA_035489875.1 Solirubrobacteraceae bacterium
CGAACACGGCAGTCACATCCGGAACAGGCCGAAGGCCGGTTCTGGGAGCGGGGCGGCCGCGCAGACATCCAGGGCCAGGCCGAGGATGGTGCGGGTGTCCGCCGGGTCGATGATGCCGTCGTCCCACAACCGCGCGGTCGAGTAATAGGGGCTCCCCTGCCGCTCGTACTGCTCGCGCAGCTCGGCGCCGAGCTCGGGCTGGCCGACCTCGGTCATCACCATCGCCGCCTGCTCGCCTCCCATGACGGAGATGCGCGCGTTCGGCCACATCCACAGGAACCGGGGCGAGTACGCCCGGCCGCACATCGAGTAGTTGCCCGCTCCGAACGAGCCGCCGATGATGACGGTGAGCTTGGGAACCCGGGTCGTCGCGACAGCGGTGACCATCTTCGCGCCGTCCTTGGCGATGCCGCCGGCTTCCGCATCCCGGCCCACCATGAAGCCCGAGATGTTCTGCAGGAACACCAGCGGGATGCCGCGCTGATCGCACAGCTCGATGAAGTGCGCGCCCTTGAGCGCCGACGCCGAGAAGAGCACGCCGTTGTTGGCGACGATGCCGACCGGGTGTCCGTGCAGCCGGGCGAAACCGGTCACGAGGGTTTCGCCGTATTCCTTCTTGAACTCGCTGAACTCGCTGCCGTCGACGAGACGCGCGATGACCTCGCGCACGTCGTACGGTGCCGTCACATCGGTCGGCACTGCCGCGTACAGTCCGGCCTCGTCGGCGAGCGGGGGGCGGGATGCGGTGACATCCCACGCCGGGGTCGCGGGCACCGGAAGCGTCGCGACGATCTCGCGGATGATCTGCAGCGCGTGCTCGTCGTTCTCGGCGAGGTGGTCGGCGACGCCCGAGACGCGGGCGTGCAGCTCGCCGCCGCCGAGCTCCTCGGGCGTGACGATCTCGCCGATCGCCGCCTTCACGAGCGGCGGTCCGCCGAGGAAGATGGTGCCCTGCCCGCGCACGATCACGGTCTGGTCGCTCATCGCCGGCACGTACGCACCGCCCGCGGTGCAGGATCCCAACACGGCTGCCAGCTGCGGGACGCCGAGGGACGACATGCGGGCCTGGTTGAAGAAGATGCGGCCGAAGTGGTCGCGATCCGGGAACACCTCGTCCTGCAGCGGCAGGAACGCCCCGCCGGAGTCGACGAGCGAGATGACCGGCAGCCGGTTCTCGAGCGCGATCTCCTGCGCCCGCAGGTGCTTCTTCACCGTCATCGGGTAGTAGGTGCCGCCCTTGACCGTGGCGTCGTTGCAGATGACCATGACGTGCCGGCCCTCGACGAGGCCGATGCCCGCGATGAGCCCGGCGCCGGGGGCGTCGCCGCCGTACAGGTCGTGCGCGGCGAGCGGCGCGACCTCGAGGAACGGGCTGCCGTCGTCGAGCAGCCGCTCCACCCGCTCGCGCGGCAGCAGCTTGCCCCGCGCCGCGTGGCGCTCGCGCGAGGCCTGCGGTCCGCCCAGGGCGGCCCGCTCGAGGTTCTCGCGGAGCTCGGCAACGAGCGCGCGCTGGGCGCCGGCGTTGGACTGCGCGGTCTGGTCGTCGGTGCGGACGGTGTCGAGCACGCTCATGATGACCCCTTCGGTGAATGATCATTCACTGGGATTCAGGTTAGTGGTGATTAACCGAAGTGTCTACACTGGGGACGTGACCACGACGACCCGCGCGAGCGCCAAGGCCGACCGGCGCGCCGCGCTGCTCGCCTCCGCGGCGCGACTGTTCGCCGAACGCGGGTTCGATCGCGTCACCCTCGAAGACATCGGCGGAGCGGCCGGCATCAGCGGCCCGGCCGTCTACCGGCACTTCCCGAGCAAGCAAGCGGTGCTCGGCGCGATCCTGCTCGACGCGAGCGAGGGGCTGCTCGCGGGTGGGCGCTCCGTCGTGGAGCGGGAACCGGATGCGGTGGTAGCCCTCGGCGAATTGGTCGCGTTCCACGTCGACTTCGCCGTGGCCAACGCGGCGGTCATCCGAGTGCAGGACCGCGACCTCGACAGCCTCTCCGACCCGGACCGCGGCACGGTGCGCGCCCTGCAGCGCACCTACGTCGAGCTCTGGGTGGATGCCCTGGCGCGGCTCGACCCGTCCGCGGCGACGGGCGAGCTGCGGGCACGAGCCCACGCCGGATTCGGGCTCATGAACTCGACACCGCACACCGGTCGCGGCGCGACCCGCGGCATCCTGGAGGCGATGGCGCTGGCCGCGCTGCGCGCCTGACCGCCCTGCGCGCCGCGCTGCGCGCCGTCGTTGCGCACGTCGCCGTCGCCAACCGCCCCTGGTGTCGTGCGCACGGGACCGTTTGCGACGGATTTGTGTCGCGAAACCGAGAAGCTCAGCCGAGTGGCAGCGGTCCGGTCCCGCCGTCGCGCAGCATCGCGAGCGCGGGGTCGCCGAGGAGCCCGCCGAGGTCGGACAGGAAGCGCGCGGCCTGCTCACCGTCGACGAGCCGGTGATCGAACGACAGGCTCAGGGTCATGACCCGGCGCAGCGCGATCTCGCCGTGGAACTCCCACGGCCGGTTCTGCGCCGCACCGAGCGCGAGGATCGCGGCCTCGCCGGGGTTGAGGATCGGCGTCCCCGCGTCGACCCCGAACACGCCGAGGTTGCTGATCGTGATCGTGCCGCCGCTCATCCGCTCGGGCGGCGTCTTGCCGGCGCGCGCCTCCTGCGTCAGATCGGTGAGGGCGTCGGCCAGATCGAGCAGCGACATCG
>DATHJG010000856.1:0-2970 GCA_035489875.1 Solirubrobacteraceae bacterium
TGCTGCTGCTGCAGATCGCGCTGCTGCGCCGCCGCGCGTTGCGGCGCGAGGCCGCGCGTGCGGAGGCGCTGACGGAACCGCCCTCGCTCACGGCGCGCTGGCTGGCCGAGTCGCTCCCGTTCACCCTGACCGACGACCAAACGCGCGCGATCGCGGCGATCGACCGCGACCTCGCCGCCGGCCGGCCGATGCAGCGGCTGCTGATGGGGGAGGTCGGCTCGGGCAAGACGGTCGTCGCCCTCTACGCGATGCTGCGGGCGGTCGAGCACGGTGGGCAGGCGGCGCTGATGGCGCCGACCGAGACGCTCGCCGAGCAGCACTTCGCCACGCTGCAGACGCTGATGCCGGGCGAGCTGCTGCAGGCCGCGCTGCTGACCGGCTCCACGAGCGCCGGCCGGCGCGCCGACCTGCTCGGCAAGCTCGCGACCGGGGAGTTGAAGCTGCTCGTCGGCACGCATGCGCTGATCGAGACCACGGTGGAGTTCGACCGGCTGGCGGTCGCCGTGGTCGACGAGCAGCACCGCTTCGGCGTCAACCAGCGCCGGGCGCTGGACCGCAAGGCACCGGGCGAGCTGGCGCCGCACGTGCTGCACATGACCGCCACGCCGATCCCGCGCACGCTCGCGCTGACCGCCTACGGCGACCTGGACGTCACCGTGCTGCGCCACCTGCCCGCGGGCCGCCGGCCGATCCACACCCACGTCGCGTCGACCGAGGCCGAGCGGGCCCGCGCCTACGAGCGGATCCGCGAGGAGCTGGCCGCCGGCCGCCAGGCGTTCGTCGTCTGCCCGCTGGTGGAGGAGTCCGAGGCGTTCCAGGCGCGCGCGGCGACCGCCGAGTACGAGCGGCTGCGGACGACCGAGCTCAAGGACTTCCGCGTCGTGCTGCTGCACGGCCAGATGAAGCCGCGTGAGAAGCAGGAGGCGATGGCCGCGTTCGCCGCCGGCGGCGCCGACGTGCTGGTCGCCACGACGGTGATCGAGGTCGGGATCGACGTGCCGAACGCGTCGGTGATGCTCGTCGAAAGCGCCGAGCGCTACGGGATCTCCCAGCTCCACCAGCTACGGGGGCGGATCGGCCGGGGGTCGCACGAGTCCGTCTGCGTGCTGTTCGGGCCGAAGGAGTCGCCGCGGCTGCGCGCGCTGGGCGCGCATCGCGACGGCTTCAAGCTCGCCGAGATCGACCTCGAGCTGCGCGGAGAGGGGGAGATGCTCGGCACGCGCCAGTCCGGGCTGGCGCAGTTCCGCGTCGCGCGGCTGCCGGAGGACGCCGAGCTGCTCGAGGGCGCGCGCGAGATCGGCGCGGCGCTGCTGGAGGCCGACCCGGAGCTCGTCCGGCCCGAGCACGCGCTGCTGGAGTGGGCCGTCCGCGCGGCCTACGGCACCGACGCGCTCGACCCGATCCCGGCGTGAGATGAGCGCGCCCTCCCGCCGGCTCGGACCGGCCTCGCCGCGCCGGCTCGGAGCGGCCTCGTCCCGCCGGGCCGGACCGGCCTCGCCGCGGACCGCGACGTGCGCGTGATCGCCGGTCGCTACGGCGGGCGCCGGCTGCAGGCGCCGCCCGGGGTCGCGACGCGCCCCACGTCCGACCGCGTGCGGGAGGCGCTCTTCTCGATCCTCGGGCCGCGAGTCGAGGACGCCGCCGTGCTCGACCTCTTCGCCGGCTCGGGCGCGCTCGGCCTCGAAGCGCTCTCCCGCGGGGCCGCGCGGGCCACGTTCGTCGACAGCGCGCCGGCCGCGCTGCGCGCCCTGCGGGCCAACCTCGCGGCGCTCGGAGCCGACGCCGAAGTGGTCCGCGCCGACGCGCTGCGCTGGCTCCGTGCCGCATCCGGCGGCGAGCGCCAATACAGTCTCGTGTTCCTCGATCCGCCCTATAGGCGGGCGGCCACGCTCGGAGCCGAGCTCTCGGACGTCCTTCCCGCCATCCTGGGGCCGGGCGCACTGGTGGTCTCGGAGTCCGACCGCCGCGCGCCGCTCGAGCTGACGATGCCCACCACCGACGAACGCCGCTACGGCGACACCCTGATCCGCTTCCATGGCCCCTGATCCCGCTCACCCGCACATCGCCGTCTGCCCCGGGTCCTACGACCCGATCACGAACGGACACATCGACGTCATCACCCGCGCCTCGGAGATCTTCGACGAGGTGATCGTGACCGTCGTGAACGCATCCGTGCGCAAGGACCGCGCGCTGTTCACCGCCGAGGAGCGGATCGAGTTCATCGAAGCGGCGACGAGCCACCTCCCCAACGTCCGCGCGGACACGTTCGACGTCCTGATCGTCGAGTACGCGCGCCGCGTCGGCGCCACTGCGATCGTGAAGGGACTGCGCGCGATCTCCGACTTCGAGTACGAGCTGGAGATGAACCAGCTCAACCGACATCTGGCCGACGACATCGAATCCGTCTACCTGATGGCGTCGCCGCAGTACAGTTTCCTGTCCTCAAGCGGCGTCAAGGAGATCGCTACCTTCGGAGGAGACGTGTCGGCCCTCGTTCCCGACGAGGTCGCGAGGCGCTTGAAGGAAGCGCTCGCCCGCTGACGAACTACGCGCCAGGAGCCACATGGACGTCCTCGTTCTCATAGACAAGCTCGACGACCTCGTGCACAACGCCAAGGGCGTTCCGATGACGGACCAGGTGCGCGTGGACAAGGAGGAGATCTACGACATCCTCGACCAGATGCGGGCCACGATCCCCGAGGAGATCAAGCAGGCCCGCTGGATCGTCAAGGAGCGTCAGGAGATGCTCGCCGAGGCCAAGCGCGAGGCGGAGCGGATCGTGAAGGAGGCGCGCGAGCGCCAGGCGCAGCTCGTCTCCGAGCAGGAGGTCACCAAGCAGGCCGAGCGCGCCGCCGAGGACATCATCGAGGACGCCCGCGCCCGCGAGCGCGAGATCCGGCTCGGCGCGGAGGACTACGCCGACGAGATCCTCAACACCCTCGAGGTCAACCTCTCGAAGTTCATCGCGGC
>DATHJG010000857.1:0-4828 GCA_035489875.1 Solirubrobacteraceae bacterium
GCGCGTGATGGGGGAGGTCCTCATCGGCGGCACCGCCTCGCTGCTCATCTGCATCTTCCTCTCGCCGCAGTTCATCGAGTTCCTGCGCGAGCGGGAGTTCGGGCAGCAGATCCGCGAGGACGGGCCGCAGGAGCACCACGCGAAGGCGGGCACGCCGACCATGGGCGGGATCATCATCTTCACCGCGATCGCGGTGCCGTTCCTGCTGCTCACCGAGCTCGACGCGCGCTCGGTCGGCGTGATCGGCGTCGCGTTGGCGTGTGCGGCGCTCGGGTTCGCCGACGACTACATGAAGCTCGTCAAGAAGCGCTCGCTGGGGCTGCGCGGACGGTGGAAGCTGATCGTCACGATGGGGATCTCGGTCGGCCTCTGGCTGGTGGCGACGCGCTGGGCCGACCTCCCCGACACGCTCAACCTACGCGTGATCGACGCGACCATCGACCTCGGCTACTTCTATCCGGTCCTGATCTACCTCGTGCTGGCTGGGACGACGTCGGCGGTCAACCTCACCGACGGGCTCGACGGGCTCGCGGCGGGCTGCTCGGCGATCGTGCTGCTCGCCTACATCGGGATCACGTTCACGACGCGCCAGACCGACCTGGCGCTCGTCGCCTCCTGCCTCGTGGGCGCGTGCGTGGGGTTCCTGTGGTTCAACTCGTTCCCGGCGTCGATCTTCATGGGCGACACGGGCTCGCTCGGGCTGGGGGGCGCGATCGCGGCGCTCGCGGTGATGACGAAGACCGAGGTGCTGCTGATCGTGATGGGCGGGATCTTCGTGATCGAGGCGCTGTCGGTGCTGATCCAGGTGTTCTCGTTCCAGGTGTTCCGCAAGCGGGTCTTCCTGATGGCGCCGATCCACCACCATTTCGAGCTGCAGGCATGGTCGGAGACGAAGATCATCCTGCGCTTCTGGATCGTGGCGGCCGTGTGCAGCGCGATCGGCTTCACCCTGTATCAGCAGTCCGTCAGCTAGCGCCGGATCTGCGCCGGCTCCGTGCCGATTGCGCGAAATCCGGCGCGATCGCGGCGACGCGGCCGTACGGTCGGGGCATGAGCATCATCGAGACCGATCGACTGCACGAGGTCCTCGCCGCCATCCCGCCGGGGCGCTGGATGAGCTACGGGGACGTCGCCCACGCCTGCGGCGGCACCGACCGTCATGCCCGGACGCTCAACCAGCGCTTCCTGCGCGAGGAGTCGCCCGGCGCCCACCGCGTCCTGAAGTCCGACGGCACGGTCGGTGCGACCGCGCTGGGAGACCCCGCAGAGGTCCGCCGCCGGTTGGAGGCGGAGGGCTTGGAGTTCGACGGGGGTCGAGCGGAACCAACCGCGCGGCTGCGGCCGAACGACGCGGCCTGAATCCGGACGCGGCGGCCGCTGGGGCGCGTGTCGTCCCGGCGGCTACGCGCTCAGCGGTTGATTCCGTGGACCATCCGCCGTTTCCCGTCGTCGTCGGCGCGCTGACGACCGTGCTTGGGACTGCTTACGGCCTCCTGCCTGAGCGGCTCGACGTGACACACGTCTTCGCGGCGTACGGCGCGGGCGCAATCGCAGGCGAAGCCCTCGCCGCGCGGCGCGTGCAGCAGGACTCGGCCGTCATCGCTCGGCGCTGGGGCGGGGCGGCGATGGTCATCGTCGGCGGTTGCTGGGTGATCGGGTTGCTGCTTCGGATAGCCTGAGAGACATGGATCCTCGGACGGATCGCCGGTTTCGTCTCGCGCTGATGATCGGCATTCCGATCAGCTTCGTGCTGGCCGTGGTCGCGAACCTCGGCGACTGGTCGCTCGGCTGGATCTATCTCGCGCTCGGCGCGCTCCTCGGCTCGATGATGTTCTACACCCATTACGAGCCGCGCGACCGGTCGCGCCACCGCCGCTGACGGGCGCCGCCTCGTCGGGTGGGGCCGGTTGGATGACGGGGCGATGAACCCGCGCCCGCCGCTGCCGCCCGGTCCGTTCCTCGTCGTCGGCCTCGCCCGCTCCGGGCGGGCCGCCGGGCTGGCGCTGCGCGCGCGTGGCGAGGAGGTCGTCGGGAGCGACGGCGGGCGGGTCGACGCCGGCGCGATCGGGGAGCTGGAGTCCGCCGGGGTGCCCGTGCACGAGTCGAGCGACGGGCTCGAGCTGCTCGACGGCGTGCGCACGCTTGTGAAGAGCCCCGGCGTGCCGCAGGAGGCGCCGGTCGTGCGCGCCGCGCGCGAGCGGGGCGTGCTGGTGCTGGGGGAGCTGGAGCTCGGGTGGCGGCTGCTGCCGAACGAGGTGATCGCGATCACCGGGTCCAACGGCAAGACGACGACCACCGAGCTGGTCGGCCAGATCCATCGCGAAGCGGGGATCCCGGTCGCGGTCGCCGGCAACGTCGGGACCGCGCTCACGACGCTGGCCGGGACGCTCGACCCCGCCGCGGTCGTGGTCTGCGAGGCGTCGTCGTTCCAGCTCGAGGACACGGTCGCGTTCGCGCCCGACGCCGCGGTGCTGCTCAACCTCGCGCCGGACCACCTCGACCGCCACGGCACGTTCGCCGCCTATCGCGATGCGAAGCTCCGCGTCTTCGCGCACCAGGACGCGGGCGCGATCGCGGTCGTGCCGGCCGGCCTCGAGGCGGTCGGGCCGGCGCGACGCGTGGTGTTCGCGTCGCCGATGAGCGCGGGGGCCGGGACGGGCGCGCCGGGGTCGACGGACGCGGCGGGCGCTGCCGACGTCGTCAGTGCCGACGGCCAGCTCGTGTGGCGCGGCGAGCCGGTCATCGCGGTCGAGGACATCCGGCTGCGTGGGGCGCACAACCTCGAGAACGCGATGGCGGCGGCCGCCGTCACGCTCGCCCGCGGCGTCGACCCGGCCGCGGTGCGCTCCGCGCTGGCCGGCTTCGCCGGCGTCGAGCACCGGCTCGAGGAGGTCGGGCGCTTCGGCGGCGTGCTGTACGTCGACGACTCCAAGGCCACGAACGTCGCCTCCGCGGTCGTCGGGATCCGCTCGTTCCCCGGCGGCGTCCACGCGATCCTCGGCGGGCGCGGCAAGCAGGAGGACTACGGGCCGCTCGCCGCCGCGCTCTCCGAGCGCGGCCGGGCCGCGTACCTGATCGGCGAGGAGGCGGAGCGGCTCGCCGCGGCCCTCGCGCCCACCGGCGTGCCGGTGCACGACTGCGGCGACCTCGAGCGCGCAGTGGCGGCAGCGCGGGCCGCCGCAGCGCCCGGCGACGTCGTGCTCCTCTCACCCGCCTGCGCCTCCTACGACCAGTACCGCTCGTTCAACGAGCGCGGCGACCACTTCAAGGCGCTCGCCCGCGGTTGAGCGCCGCGCGCCGCCGACGCCGGGAGGCGTCCGGCGCGTGCTGTCGAATCGTGGTCTGATGGCCAAGTCCAGGCAGCAGCCGCTCGAGCACCGCCTGCTCCTCACGGCGACGTTCTGCCTCTTGGCCGGCGGCGCGGTGATGGTGTACTCGGCCTCGTCCGCGCGCACGCTGCTGGAGGGCCACGGCGACGGGACCGCGTACCTCGTGAAGTACCTCATGTACGGCGCGGTCGGGCTCGTCGCCATGCAGCTGCTCGCCCGCTACGGGCTCGAGCATGTCCGCCGGATCACGCCGATGCTGCTGCTCGGCTCGTTCGTCCTGCTCGTCCTCGTCCTGATCCCCGGCTTCGGCGTCAGTGTCAACGGCGCGCGTCGCTGGCTCGGCGCCGGGCCGGTGCAGTTCCAGCCCGCCGAGCTGATGAAGCTCGCGCTCGTCCTGCACGCCGCCGCGGTGCTCTCCACCAAGCCGAAGATCGTCCCGAGCCTGCGCCGCGTCGCCGGCCCCGTCTTCCTCCCCGCCGGCTGCGCGGTGCTGCTGATCGCCGCCCAGCCCGACCTCGGCACCGCGCTGGTGATCGGATTCACGCTCGCCGGGATGCTGGTCGCGGCCGGGCTCCCGCTGCGCCAGCTCGGGCTCGTGGCCGGCGGCGTCTCGCTGCTGATCATCGCGTTCGCGCTGCTCGAGCCGTACCGGCGCGCGCGGCTCACCGCGTTCCTCAACCCGTGGGACCACGCCGGCACGATCGGCTTCCAGTCCGTCCAGGGCCAGATCGCGATCGGCTCCGGCGGGCTGTTCGGGCTCGGCCCGGGGCAGTCGGTGCAGAAGATCTTTTACCTGCCCGAGGCGCACACGGACTTCATCCTCGCGGTGATCGGCGAGGAGCTGGGGCTGGCGGGAGTCAGCGCGCTGCTGTGCCTGTACGGCATGATCGGGTACGCGGGGCTGCGGACCGCCCGCAACGCGAAGGGCGCCTACGCGAAGTTGCTCGCCGGCGGCCTCACCAGCCTGATCCTGTGCCAAGCGCTGCTCAACGTCTACGCCGTCCTCGGACTCGCGCCGCTCACCGGCGTGCCGCTGCCGTTCATCTCGTCGGGCTCGACGTCGCTGATCGTGCTGCTGTGCTCGATGGGCCTGCTGCTGAACGTCGCGAGCGGCGGCTCGGCGCACCTGCGGGCCGTCGAGGGCGGCCGTGAGCGCGCCAAGGATCGTGATCGCGGCGGGCGGAACGGCCGGCCACGTCGTTCCGGCGATCGCGGTCGCCGACGCGCTGCGGGCTGAAGGCGCCGACGTCCGCTTCGCCGGCGGCGAGCGCGCCGAGGCCGAGCTCGTCCCGGCCGCCGGCTACGAGCTCGACCCGCTCCGCGTCGAGGGCATCTCGCGCACGAACCCGCTGAAGGCGGCCCGCGCGGCGGCCAAGGCGGTGTTCGCCCTCGGCGCCGCCGGGCGGCTGCTGCGCCGCCACCGGGCCGACGCGGTGGTCGGCGGCGGGGGCTACGCCGCAGGCCCGGTCGGGCTGGCCGCCGTGTTGCGCGGGACGCCG
>DATHJG010000858.1:0-7531 GCA_035489875.1 Solirubrobacteraceae bacterium
TTCCCCCGCGAGGTGGTCGTTCCCGCCGACCACTACTTCATGATGGGCGACAACCGTGGTGCGTCTGACGACAGCAGATTCTGGGGACCGGTCCCGCGCGGCTGGGTCATCGGCGGCGCCTTCGCCACGTACTGGCCGCCCAAGCGCATCGGCCTCCTCTGAGGCGGACGCCTCCGCGGCCGCCCCGCTGACGTCGCCGTCCACGTCGTCCGGCGCGGGGACCGCCTCGTCGTCGCCCCGTACTTCGTCCGCCCGCGCAACCCGGCGCGCGACCCGCCGCAAGCGGTCGTCCGGCTCGCGCCTCTTCCGCTTCGACCGCGCGCTCGGCACCCGCTTCGTCGCCGGCGCCGACGAGGCCGGCCGCGGCAGCCTGGCCGGCCCGCTCGTCGCGGCGGCCGTCCTGTTCGACTACGAGTCGCTGACGCTCTCGGACATGCGCTCCCTGTCCGCGCTCAACGACTCGAAGCAGCACAGCGCCGAGGCGCGCGACGACTTGTACCCGCGCGTGCTGCGCGCCGCCACGCGCGTCGCGATCACGTCGCGGTGCGTGCGCGGGATCGACGAGCGGGGGCTGCACAAGACCAACCTCGCCGCGCTCAGCGACGTGCTCGCTCACGTCGGCCGCGACGGCTGCCTGTGCCTGTCGGACGGCTTCCCGGTCCCGCCGACCGGCTTCGAGCAGCGCGCGGTGGTCGGCGGCGACGCGACGAGCGCCGCGATCGCCGCCGCGTCGGTGATCGCGAAGGTCACGCGCGACCGCTTCATGCACCGGATGGAGGCGCGCTACCCGGGCTGGGAGTTCGCCGCGCACGTCGGCTACTCGACGCCCGAGCACCGTGCGGCGATCGAGAAGCACGGCGTCTCGCCGCTGCATCGGATGAGCTTCCAGTCGATGGCGTACCAGCAGCTCGCGCTGTAGGAGCCCGTCGAAGAAGTCGGCACGCCCGGAGACGGCCGGACGCACCGCCTGTTCTCTGACGGGCTCCAACGGCACGCTTCCGGCACGAAGTCGGCACACCCACCTGCTGATCCGTTCCGCCCGCGGCCCTAACGTCGCCGGGCATGCCGACCGACGCCCGCAAGACCCTCGGCCGCCTGGGCGAGCGACTCGCCGCCGAGCACTTCGAGCGGCTCGGCTGGCAGATCGTCGCGCGCAACCACCAGACGCGGCTGGGTGAGATCGACCTGATCGCCGTCGACGGCGACACGCTCGTGTTCGCGGAGGTCAAGACCTGCCGCCTCGGCAAGCGGCGGCCCTGGGACAACCTGCACGAGCGCAAGCGCAGCCAGGTCCGCCGGCTGGCCGGCGCGTGGTTCGGCGAGCAGGACGAGCGCCCGTACTTCGCCAGGATCCGCTGCGACGCGATCGGGATCGTCCTCGACGACCGCGACCAACTCGTCCGCCTCGACCACCTCGAGGCCGCGTTCTGATGAGCGCCCGCGCCACTCGCCGCGTCCGCCTGCGGCCCCGCCCCTCATGAGCCTGGCGCGGGTCAACACGTTCTGCCTCGACGGCGTCGCGGCGCGCCGGGTCTGGGTCGAGGCCGACATCCGCAACGGCCTGCCGGCGTTCGCGGTCGTCGGGCTCGCCGACAAGGCCGTGCGCGAGGCGCGGGAGCGGGTGCGGGCGGCGATCACGAACTCCGGCTACGTGTTCCCGAACGAGCGCATCACGGTCAATCTCGCGCCGGCGTACCTGCGCAAGGTCGGCCCGGGCTTCGACCTGCCGCTCGCGATCGCGATCGTCGCCGCGAGCGGGCAGCTCGAGAGCGACGCGCTCGTCGGCTGCGCGATCGCGGGCGAGCTGTCGCTCAGCGGCGACATCCGGGCGATCCGGGGCGCGCTCGCGATCGCCGAAGGCGCGCGCCGGCACGGCCTCGGCCGGCTGTTCGTGCCGCGCAGCCGCGCGCGCGAGGCCGCGCTCGTGCAGGAGGTGGAGATCGCGGGCGTCGAGCACCTCCAGGAGACCGTCGAGGTGCTGCGCGGGGAGCGCGAGGTCGGGCCGATCCCCGACCGCGACCCGGCGGCCGACGAACCCGAGGACACGCCCGACCTGTCGGACGTCCGCGGCCACAACGGGCTGATCGCCGCCCTCGAGGTCGCGGCGGCGGGCGGTCACAACCTGTTCCTGCATGGCCCGCCCGGGACCGGCAAGACGATGCTCGCCCGGCGGCTGCCCGGCCTGCTGCCGCCGCTCACGCCGCACGAGGCGATCGAGGTCACGCGGCTGCACTCGATCGCCGGCCTCCACGGCGGCGGCGGGCTGATCGAGCGGCGGCCGTTCCGCGCGCCGCACCACACGATCTCGGCGTCGGGCCTGGTCGGCGGGGGCGGCCAGCCGACGCCGGGCGAGGCGACGCTCGCGCACCACGGCGTCCTCTTCCTCGACGAGCTCTCCGAGTTCACGCGCCCGGCCCTGGAGGCGCTGCGCCAGCCGCTCGAGGACGGCAACGTCACGATCGTCCGCGCGCAGCGCGTGATGGTCTTCCCGACGCGCGTCACGCTCGTCGCCGCGTCCAACCCGTGCCCGTGCGGGATGGGCGAGTCCGCATGCCGCTGCAGCGCCGCGGATCTCGCGCGCCATCAGCGCCGTCTCAGCGGCCCACTGCTCGACCGGATCGACGTCTCGCTCACGGTCGCCCGGCCGTCCGCGCACGCGTTGCGCAGCCAGGCCGCGCCGTCGACGGCCGAGCTGCGTCCGCGCATCCTCGCGGCGCGCGAGCGCCAGACTGCCCGGCTCGCCGGCACGGGCCTGACGTGCAACGCGCAGCTCTCGGCGCGGTTGCTGCGCGAGCTGGGCTGCGCGACGCCCGCGGCCGAGCGCCTGCTCTACGAGCTGCACGACCGCAACCGCCTCTCCGCCCGCGGCCACGGCCGCATCCTCCGCGTCGCCCGCACGGTCGCGGACCTGGACGGCGCCGACGAGGTCGAATCGGACCACATCCTCCGCGCCGCCTCGCTCCGCCTGGACGATCAATCGCTCGCGCTGGCGGCGTGATGGCCGGGCGCGGAGCTCCGGGCGCCGGCGAGGCGGCCGCGCGCTGGGCGGCGTGGGGAGGACGGCGTGAGCGTGCGCCGCGCAGCGTGGGGAGGGACGACGTGAGCACGCGCGGCGCGGCGTGGGGAGGGACGACGTGAGCGTGCGCGGCGCAGCGCGGGGAGGGACGGCGTGAGCGTGCGCGGCGCAGCGCGGGGAGGGACGGCGTGAGCACGCGCGGCGCAGCGCGGGGAGGAACGGCATGAGCGCGTGCGACGACTGCCTGCGCCGGACCGACCTGATCGCGGCGGTCGCCGGGCGGCTCGACGTCGAGTGGCGCCGGCGGTCGGCTCCCGCCGCCGTGCTGTCGCTGCCGGACGAGGGGCTCGTCGCCCTGGACTCGACCGGCGTCGCCGCGCGCCGCTACGCATCGTTCTCGCCCGGCGGGGCGCGTGCCGCCATCGACGCCGCCGGGCTCGACGCCGTCTGCCGCTGCACCCCGGACTACCCGGAGCGGCTGCGCGAGCTGGCCGACCCGCCCGCCGTGCTGCACATCGCCGGCGACCCGCGCGCGCTCGACGCGCCCGAGTGCGTGGCGATCGTCGGCGCGCGCCGCGGCACGGCCTACGGGATGGAGGTCGCCCGCTCGCTCGGTCGCGGCCTGGCGGCGTCCGGCGTCCCGGTGATCTCCGGCATGGCGCTGGGCGTGGACTCGGCCGCCCATGTCGGCGCGCTGGAGGCGTCCACGCCGCCGGTCGCCGTCCTCGCCGGAGGCGCCGACGTCCCGTATCCGCCGTCGCGGCGCGCGCTCTACGGGCGGATCGTCGCGCGCGGCTGCGTCGTGTCCGAGCTCCCGCCCCGCTTCGGCGCGTTCCGCTGAAGCTTCGTCGCGCGCAACCGCATCATCGCGGGCCTCGCGGCGCTGACCGTGGTCGTGGAGGCGGCGGAGCGATCCGGCTCGCTGACGACCGCGGACTTCGCGACGCAGCTCGGCCGCACCGTCGGCGCGGTGCCCGGACCGGTCACGTCGCGCTTCTCGGCCGGGACGAACGGGCTGCTGGCGGCCGGCGCCGGCCTCGTCCGCGATACCCGCGACGTGCTCGACCAGCTCCTCGGCCCGTCGGCGCCGCAGCGCGTCGAGCAGCCGCAGGCGGTCCCGATCGAGCCGCGCCTCCGCGGGCTGCTCGACGCGATCGAGCGCGGCCATGGCAGCCTCGCCGAGCTGTCCACCGACCCGGACGAGACCCGCCAGGTCCTCCAGGATTTGACCGACCTGGAGCTCCGCGGCCTGGTCCGGCGCGAGTTCGGCGGCCGCTACGTCCGCGCGCTGGAGGGGCGCTCGTGATGGTGATCGCGGCGCGCATCCAGCTGCTGCCCGCCGTCATCGACGTCACGCATGTGTTCGCGTTCAGCGGTGCCGGCGGCGTCCTCACCACGTTCATCGCCGCGGCGATGCGATTGCCGCCGGATCGCCTGGCGCGGCTCACCGTGCTCGGCAACCCCGCAGACGCGACCGGCCGCGCTGAGCGCGTCCGTCCTACCCTGAGCGTCGTGTCCCGCGCCGTGCCAGCAGTGCTGTCGATCGCCGGCTCAGACTCCGGCGGCGGCGCCGGCATCCAGGCCGATCTGAAGGCGTTCGCGCGCTGCGGCGTCCACGGGATGACCGCGATCACCGCGCTCACCGCCCAGAACACCGTCGGCGTGACCGGCGTGCACCCGGTGCCCGGCGCGTTCGTCGTCGAGCAGGTGCGGGCGGTGGCGGGCGACATCGGCGTCGACGCGGTGAAGATCGGCATGCTCGGCACGGCCGAGATCGTCGCCGCGGTCGACGAGGCGCTCGACCTGCTCGAGCCCGGCACGCCGGTCGTGATCGACCCCGTGATGGTCTCGGAGTCCGGCGCCGAGCTGCTCGACGCGGCCGCCCGCGCTGCCCTGATCGACACGCTGCTGCCGCGCGCCACCGTCATCACCCCGAACCTGCCCGAGGCCCGCGCGCTCGCCGGCGAGGCAGCGCCCGACGACGTCGCGGACCTCGCCCGCGCGCTCCACGCCCTCGGCCCCGACGTCGTCGTCATCACCGGCGGCCACCGGGAGGAGGCGACCGACGTGCTGTTCGACGGCGACGGCATCCACCTGATAGGAGGCGAGCGCCACCCCGACGGCGCCGCGCACGGCTCGGGCTGCACCCACTCCTCGGCGCTGGCGGCCCACCTCGCGCTCGGCTCCAGCCCGCTCCAGGCGGCGCGCGCCGCGCACGCGATCGCCGCCGACGCCGTCCGCGACGGGCTGCGCGAGATCGGGCATGGACCAGGGCCGGTCGACGTTATCGGACTGACCGCACGATGCCCGCAGGGGTCGCGTGAAGCCCGGACCTCTGGGGTATAGTCGGCCGACGATGAAGTTCCTGCGCATGCGTCCCGGGTTCGGCGAACAGCTCATCGCCGAGGGCGATGTCGAGGTAGCCGAGGAGGAGCAGGCGCTGATCGAGGAGTTCCGCCGCCAGCTCGACCAGGGGATGTGGGCGGCGGTGCCGACGATGTCCCGGGGCGGGCGGCGCGAGGCCGAGCTGGTCCGGGCGTTCGACGACATCCCGCGCGACACGAGCCGCGTCATCTTCTTCCCGCGCGCCGCGGGTGGGGCGGAGTAGGACCGCAGTGATCGTCGCGCTCTCGGCCACCGCGATCGTCGTCCTCGCGCTGCTCTGGGAGATCTCCATGCCGTGGATCGAGCGCCGGCTGGACGCGCGCCGCCAGCTCCGCGAGCGCCGCCGCGCCGGCGACGTCGGCGCCGCGTACGACCCCGGCCGCGAGCGCCGCGCCGAGCAGCGCGCCCGCGAGCTGCTGAAGTCGTGCGTGAACGAGGAGGAGTGGGCGATGTACCGCGACCTCGGGTTCCTGCGCGTGTGGGGCGGCCAGTCCGACCCCGACGGGCCGGCCGAGCTGCGCGGCATCGACTACGCCTACCTGGTCTACCCGCACAAGCCGATCGTCGCCTACCTCCCGCAGACGGGCCGGCTGCTGAACGAGTACTGCGTCGAGTTCCCGGACGAGACGCGTCCCTACGGCTCGCCGCGCCTGCCCGACTCCGACGACGTGCTCGCGAAGTGGATGGCGTTGAACGGCGACGAGCGCCGGATCATCGCCGAGGCGAACCTGCACCTGCCCGGCCGCCAGATCGACCCGCGCCAGATCGAGCGCGACCTCTGGCGCCTCGGCCGCTGGGAGCGCGAGCGCCTCGCTCGTGCGCTGCGCGCCGGAGGCGGCGACCCGCAGCGGCAGGCCGAGCCCGCCGACGGCTAAGCTCCGGCCGTCATGGACGGCCAGGCACTCGATCCCAAGCACAACTCCCGGCAGCTCACCGACGGGCCCGAGCGCGCGCCGGCGCGCGCCTACCTGCACGGCATCGGCTTCGACGCCGAGGCGCTTGCGAAGCCGATCATCGGCGTCGCGTCCACGTGGACGGAGACGATGCCCTGCAACTTCGGCCTGCGCGCGCTCGCCGCGAAGGTCAAGGACGGCATCCGCGCCGCCGGCGGGACGCCGATGGAGTTCAACACGATCGCGATCTCCGACGGCATCACGATGGGCACGGCGGGCATGAAGACGTCGCTGGTCAGCCGCGAGGTCGTCGCCGACTCGATCGAGCTGGTCGCCCGCGGGCACATGTTCGACGGGATCGTGGCGCTCGCCGCCTGCGACAAGACGATCCCGGGCGCCGCGATGGCGCTCGCGCGCCTCAATGTCCCCGGCGTGCTGCTGTACGGCGGTTCGATCCTGCCCGGCCGCTACAAGGGCGCCGACATCTCGATCCTCGAGGTGTTCGAGGGCGTCGGCGCGCATGCCGCCGGCAAGATCACCGACGCGGAGCTGCGCGAGCTGGAGGAGGCCGCGTCACCCGGCATCGGCGCGTGCGGCGGCCAGTTCACGGCCAACACGATGGCGATGGCGTTCGAGGTGCTGGGGCTCTCGCCGATGGGCTCGGCGATGGTCCCGGCGGCCTACGAGGACAAGAACCGCGTCGCCACCGAGGCCGGCGCGCTCATCATGGACGTGCTCGCCCGCGGCCAGCGCCCGCGCGACATCATCACCCGCGAGGGCCTGGAGAACGCGATCGCCGCGATCGCCACCAGCGGGGGCTCGACCAACGGCGTGCTGCACCTGCTCGCGCTCGCGCGCGAGGCCGAGGTCGAGCTCGACATCGACGACTTCGACCGGATCGCAGCCGCGACGCCGACGACCTGCGACCTCAAGCCCGGCGGTCGCTTCCTCGCCAAGGACCTCTACGACGCGGGCGGCATCGCGGTCGTCGCGAAGCGCCTGCTCGACGCCGGGATGCTCCACGAGGATGCCCAGACGGTCACCGGCAGGACGATCGGCGAGCACGCGCGCGAGGCGCAGGAGACGCCCGGCCAGGAGGTCGTGCGCCCGCTCGACGACCCCGTGAAGAAGACCGGCGGCCTGGCGATCCTGCGCGGCAACCTCGCGCCGGAGGGCTCGGTCGTGAAGCTCTCGGGCCACGAGCGCGTCCACCACCGCGGTCCGGCGCGCGTGTTCG
>DATHJG010000859.1:0-5576 GCA_035489875.1 Solirubrobacteraceae bacterium
CAGCGCCAGCAGCTCCGGGATGCGCCGGAAGTCGGTCCGCAGGATGTCGAGCATCGACGGCGTGTAGAGCGCGGCGGCCGGGTGGTAGAGCGGGTACAGCCGCACGGTCCGCGGCCCGATCCGCCGGACCTCCTCGCGGCCGTGCAGGCGCGTGATCCCGGTGGCCAGGTCGGCGCGCAGCAGCTTCGTCGCGAAGTTGCCGAGCGTGCAGACGACGAGCGGCTCGATCAGCTCGAGCTGGCGGAACAGGTAGTCCTTGCAGGCCTCGATCTCGCCGGGCAGCGGGTCGCGGTTGCCCGGCGGCCTGCATTTCAGCGTGTTGGTGATGAACACGTCCTCGCGCGTCATCCCGATCTCCCCCAGCAGCGCCTCGAGCAGCTTCCCCGCCTGGCCGACGAACGGCAGGCCCTGCCGGTCCTCGTTGGCGCCGGGTGCCTCGCCCACGAACATGAGGTCGGCGTCGGCGTTGCCCGCCCCGAAGACGACCTTGGTCCGCGTGGACGCGAGCTGGGGGCACCTCGTGCACGCCTGCGCCTGCTGCCAGACCGCCCTGAGCTCTTCGCGCCGCGTCTCCGCCGAGGCCACGTTTTCACCATACCTCCGGCCTCGGCGGGGCAGAACCTGCGACCCAGCAGTTTGCGCGCTCTACACTCAGCACGCAGCCAGCCGGTATCTCATGCGAGAACTGGACCGGACACGACACCCACTCGCGATCGTCGGCGCGGGCCGCCTCGGCACCGCCCTCGCCGCCGCTCTTCGCGCGACCGGCCTCGAGATCGACGGTCCGCTCGGCCGCGGCGCGAGTCCGACCGGCGTGGACGCCGTGCTGCTGTGCGTGCCGGACGAAGCGATCGGCGCGGCCGCCGCGGCCGTCGCGCCGGGGATTCCCGTCGGCCATTGCTCGGGCGCGACGGGGCTCGACGTGCTCACGAGACACGAGGCGTTCGCGTTCCACCCGCTGATGACGGTCCCCGCGCACGGCGAACCGGTCTTCGCCGGCGCCGGCGCCGCGGTGGCCGGCTCGACGCCGCGGGCGCTCGCGATCGCGCAGGACCTGGCCGCGCGGCTGGGCATGCGCGCGACGACCGTCGCGGACGAGGACCGCGCCGCGTACCACGCGGCCGCCTCGATCGCGTCCAACTTCCTCGTCACGCTCGAGGGCGCGGCGGAGCGGCTGGCGGGCACCGCCGGCGTCGAGCGCGATCTGCTCGTGCCGCTGGTGCGCGCGGCGGTGGAGAACTGGGCACGGCTGGGCGCCGCCGACGCGCTGACCGGCCCGATCGCGCGCGGCGACGAGGAGACGGTGGCGCGCCAGCGCGCGGCGGTCGCAGAGCGCACGCCCGAGCTGCTCGCGCTGTTCGACGCCCTCGCGGAGGCGACGCGCGCGCTCGCCGCGGTGCCGGGAGGGACGCGGTGAGGACGCTGCGGACGATCGAGGAGATCCGCGCGTACGTCGCGCTCGCGCGCCGCGCCGGCCGCTCCGTCGGCCTCGTCCCGACCATGGGCGCGTTCCACGCCGGCCACGAGGCGCTGATCCGCGCCGCCCGCGCGGCGTGCGACGAGGTCATCGTCTCGCTGTTCGTCAACCCGACCCAGTTCGACGAGGCGGCCGACCTCGACGCCTACCCCCGCACGGAGGCGCGCGACGCCGCGATCGCGACCGAGCTCGGCGTCGACGTGCTGTTCGCTCCGTCCGTCGCCGAGATCTACCCCGACGGCTTCGTCACGAGCGTCCACGTCGCCGGCGTGTCCGCCGTGCTGGAAGGCGCCGAGCGCGGGCCTGAGCACTTCGACGGCGTGTGCACCGTCGTCTGCAAGCTGTTCAACATCGTCGCGCCCGACGTCGCGTACTTCGGCCAGAAGGACGCCCAGCAGGTCGTCGTCATCCGGCGCATGGTGCGCGACCTGAACCTCCCCGTCCGGCTCGAGATCGTCGCGACGGTGCGCGAGCCCGACGGGCTGGCGCTCTCGTCCCGCAACGCCCGTCTCGGCGGTCCCGACCGCGAGCGGGCGACCGCGCTGCGCCGCGGGCTGGACGCCGCGCAGGCGATCGTCGCGGCCGGGGAGACGGATCCCGCGCCGGCCGAGGCCGCCGGTCGCGCGGCGATGCGCACCGCCGGCGTGGAGCCGGAGTACTTCGCCGTCGTCGATCCCGACACCCTCGATCGGGTGGCGCGGATCGACGGACGGGTACTCGTCGTCGTGGCGGCCCGCGTCGGGCCGGCCCGGCTCATCGACAACGTCCTCGTCGACACCGAGCAGGTGGCGACCCGCGTCTAGCGGGCGCCAACCAAGCAAAGGAGCAGCGATGTCCACACCACCCCGCCACGACAATGCCGAGCCCGAGCCGCGCCGGAAGGTCACGCTCACCAAGCTCGGCGAGATGCGCGCGCTGGGCGAGCCGATCGTCATGGTGACGGCGTACGACCACCCGAGCGCCAAGGTCGCCGAGGCCGCGGGCGTCGACGTCGTGCTCGTCGGCGACAGCGCCGCCAACAACGTGCTCGGCTACACCGACACCGTCCCGGTCACGGTCGACGAGCTGCTCATGCTGGCCGCCGCCGTGCGCCGCGGGCTGAGCACGCCGCTGCTCGTCGGCGACCTGCCGTTCGGCTCCTACGAGGCATCGGACGAGCAGGCGATCGGGACAGCCCATCGGTTCGTGAAGGAGGCCGGCTGCGACGCCGTCAAGGTCGAGGGGTCCGCGGAGCGCGCGCGGGCGATCGTGCGCGCCGGCGTCCCCGTGATGGGTCACGTCGGGCTCACGCCGCAGACCGCGACCGCGCTCGGCGGCTACCGCGCCCAGGGCCGGACCGCGGAGCGCGCCCGGGCGGTGCTCGACGAGGCGCTCGAGCTGCAGGAGGCCGGCTGCTTCGCGATCGTCTTCGAGGCGATCCCGGCCGACGTCACCGACGTGATCATGGGCCAGATGGAGATCCCGGTGATCGGGATCGGCGCCGGCGCGAGCACGGACGGGCAGGTGCTGGTCCTGCACGACCTGCTCGGCATCCACGGCGGCTTCCAGCCCAAGTTCGTCAAGCGCTACGCCGACGTCAGGGGCGAGATGCTGCGCGGGCTGCTGGCGTACACGGAGGACGTCCGCACGCGCCGGTTCCCCGCGCCGGAGCACACGTACGGCATCGCGCCGGAGGAGCTGCAGCGCTTCGGGCAGCAGCTCCGGGAGCGGCAGCGGACGTAAACAACTCGTTCACACGGTCTACACTCGCGCGCCGATGGTCCAGCTCTCCAAGCTCTTCGCACCCAAGGAACGCGAGTTCTTCGACCTGTTCGAGGAGGCCGGCGCCAACATCGTGCTGGCAGCCGGCCTCCTCGAGCGGATGGTCCTGGACTGGCCGGACCACGCAGAGTTGGCGCGCGAGATCCTGGTGTGCGAACAGGAGGGCGACCGGATCACGCACGACATCATCCACCGGCTGAACCAGACGTTCGTCACGCCGATCGACCGGGAGGACATCTACGCGCTCGCCTCCGGCCTCGACGACATCGTCGACTGGATCGAAGAGGTCGCCGACTTCTTCGGGCTCTACCGGATCGAGGCGCCGATGGTGCAGGCGCAACAGCAGGCGCGGATCCTCAACGAGGCGTGCCAGCAGGTCGCGCACGCGATCCCGCGGCTGCGCGGGTTCGAGGACATCCACCACTTCACGGTCGAGATCAACCGCTACGAGAACGAGGGCGACCGGGTCGTCCGCGAGGCGCTCGCCTCGCTGTTCGGCGCCGGCATCGACCCGATGCTGGTGATCCGCTGGAAGGACATCTTCGAGCGGCTCGAGGACGCCATCGACGCGACCGAGCGCGTGGCGAACATCCTCGAGGGCATCACGATCAAGAACACGTAGCGTGGACCACGACTTCGTGCTCTGGATCGTCGTCGCGACGGCGCTCGCGTTCGACTTCACCAACGGCTTCCACGACACCGCGAACGCGGTCGCCACGGCGATCTCGACCCGCGCGCTGTCGCCCCGGCTCGCGGTGAGCATGGCCGCGGTGTTGAACTTCGCGGGCGCGTTCATCTCGCTCGCGGTCGCGGCCACGATCGCGACGGGCATCGTCGATGCCGACCTCATCACGCCCGCGATCGTGTTCGCGGGGCTGGTCGGGGCGATCGCCTGGAACCTCGCGACGTGGTACTTCGGCCTGCCGTCCTCCTCGTCGCACGCGCTGATCGGCGGCGTGGTCGGCTCCGCGTTCGTGGCGGAGGGGGCGAAGGCCGTGTACGGCTCCGGGCTGGTCGACAAGGTGATCGTTCCGGCGCTCGTCGCCCCCGTGCTCGCGTTCGTCGTCGGCGGCCTCGGGATCCTCGTCGTCTACCGGATCGTGGGCCGCCAGCGGCCGGGTCCGGTCGTGCGCGGGTTCCGGTATGGCCAGGTGCTCTCCGGCAGCCTGCTCGCGCTGTCGCACGGGACCAACGACGCGCAGAAGACCATGGGGATCATCTTCCTCGCGCTCGTGGCGAACGGGAACGTGGCGCCTGACGCCGACGTGCCGACGTGGGTCGTCGTCTCGGCCGCGAGCGCGATCGCGCTCGGCACCTACGTCGGCGGCTGGCGGATCATCCGCACGATGGGCAGCCGGATCATCAAGATGGACCCCGCGCAGGGATTCGTCGCGCAGAGCGTCGGCGCGACGGTCATCATGGCCGCCTCGCACGTCGGCTTCCCGCTCTCGACGACCCACGTGATCTCGGGAGCGATCATGGGCACCGGCGCGGCCAAGCGCGTCTCGGCGGTGCGCTGGGGCGTTGCGGGGAACATCGTCGCGGCCTGGGTGCTCACGCTGCCTGCGTCGGCTGCCGTCGGCGGTCTCACCTACGCGGTGGTCGCCCTGCTGGGAAGCGACGACGTCGGCCCGATCGTCGTCTCCGCCGCGTTGCTCGCGGCGCTCGGGCTGGCCCTGGGGCGGCGGCTGGTCGCCGGTCGGACGCTGACCGCGGAGGGCTGATGACCGTCCTAGCGGTCGACACGCACCTGCTCTGGCAGGTCGTCTGGGTCTCGCTGCTGGCCGGCGTGGGGATCAGCGCGCTGTTCTCGCTCGTGATCCTCGGCGCCGCCCGGTCCGGCGAGATGCGCCGCGCGGGTCGCGACGGGGCCGCGTTCGCGTACGCCGCGCTCGCGGCGCTCGCGTTCGCCCTGTTCGCCGCCGGCGTCGTGCTCGGCGTGCAGGCAATGGTGAACAAGTAACTCGCGCAGGCGGACTTGCTGCTCGGCGTCCGCTGACGCGGCCGAGCCTCCCGCCTGCAAGATGCCGACTTGCTGCTCGGCGTCCGGCTGACGGCATCCAGCCGCGTCGTGCCCGCTAGGGCAGCCTCCCGCCTGCGCTGCGCGAGTTACCTGTACTCAACCGTCTTCAGCACCGTCGCCGGCGCTCCGGCCGCGATCGAGAACGGCGGCAGGTCGCGCGTGACGACCGAGTTCGCGCCGATCACGCAGCGGTCGCCGATCGTGACCCCGCTCGTGATCACGACGTTGGCGCCGCACCAGACGTTCGCGCCGATCCGGGTCGGGCCCCTGGTCGTGAAGCCCTGCCATGGGACCGGCCGGTCAGGGTCGTCGAAG
>DATHJG010000860.1:0-2677 GCA_035489875.1 Solirubrobacteraceae bacterium
ACGCGTGATCGGATGGCGGCGCGTCACACGCGGCGGATGCGGAGCGTGCCTCGCCGCTGCAGACAACATCGTCCAGCGCGGCGACCTGAAGGTCCATCCGCACTGCGAGTGCACCGCCGAGCCCGTACTCGCTGGCGTCTCGGATTCGATCGTGCGGCCGTCGGGCCGCGAAGTCTTCGCCTCATGGCCTCAGGAGCAGCAGGACGCGCTTCTGGGCCCGGAGAAGGCGGCGCTGATCCGCTCAGGGGAAGTCCCGTTCGAGCGGCTGATCGCGCCGCAGCCGATGGCCATCGCACCCGATGGCCTGACAGAAGCGCCGCTCGCGGCGCTCACGTAGCAACCGAACCGCGGCGGGTTTCCGCGGGCACCCGAACCGCGGCGGTACCGCGGGCTACTCCCCCGGGAGGCACACATGGCCGATGACGCGACCACAACGGACGCGACGACGACCACTACCACCACGGACACCGCTACTGCGGCGGCGGCCGGCAAGACCTTCACGCAGGAGCAGGTCAACGACCTGCTCGCCCGCGAGAAGGGCACCATCCAGGGCAAGTACGCGGACTACGACGACCTCAAGGCCGCGGCGACGCGGCTCGCCGAGATCGAGGAGTCCAAGAAGACCGCGGAGCAGAAGCTGACCGGCGAGCGTGACGCGCTCAAGGGCCAGACCGACACTCTCGCGCAGCAGAACGCCCGGCTGAAGGTCGCCCTCAAGAAGGGCTTGACCGGGGACCGCGCTGAGCTCGCGGACCTGCTGCAAGGCAAGGACGAGAAGGAGATGGAGGCGCACGCCGACAAGCTCCTCAAGCTCATGGGCGGCCCGAACGGGTCGACCAACTTCGACGGTGGCGCACGCGGCGACGCGCCCGCTGCCGGCGACATGGACGCGCTGATCCGTCGCGCGTCCGGACGCACGTAGCACCCGGCTCACCCCGCCTTGGGCGCGGGGGCGCCATCACACACGACCCCTCCGAAGGAGGCTCACCCGTGCCCATTCGTATCCAGCACGAGCTGCGCGAGCTCGCGTCCGCCCTTGAGGCGGCGTGGCCCGGCAAGCTCGCCGAGCTGCGCGCCTCCGGCGTGCCGCTCAACGCGTACGACAACCTGATCTCGCGCACCGACGCTGGCGCGCTGATCCCCGAGGAGGTCTCCCAGACCTTCCTGAAGGGGCTGGAGAACAACTCGGCGGCCCTGAACCGCTTCACGCGCGTTCCGGTCGGCAGCAACCAGACGCGGTTCCCGGTCCTCTCCGCTCTCCCGGTCGCGTACTGGGTGACCGGCGACACCGGCGTCAAGCAGACGTCCGAGATCGCGTGGGCGAACAAGTTCCTCAACATCGAGGAGATCGCGGTGATCGTCCCGATCCCCGAGAACGTCCTCGATGACGCGAAGTTCCCGATCTGGGATGAGGTCCGCCCGCTGTGCGAGCAGGCCGCCGGGCGGCTGCTCGACGCGACGGTGTTCTTCGGCACGAACGCTCCCGCGACGTTCCCCTCGAACGTTGTCGCGGCCGCAACCGCGGCGGG
This sequence comes from Solirubrobacteraceae bacterium, assembly GCA_035489875.1. Taxonomy (GTDB): domain Bacteria; phylum Actinomycetota; class Thermoleophilia; order Solirubrobacterales; family Solirubrobacteraceae; genus DASQMT01. The sequence goes on from DATHJG010000860.1 coordinate 1,530, forward strand.
GAACACGGTCGCGCGCGGCACGAACGCGACGGCCGCGCTCGGCGGGTACGTGCAGGACATCGGCGACCTGCTCGGCAAGGTCGAGACCGACGGCTACGACCCGTTCAGCGGGATCGCGAACCGCACGCTGCGCGGCTTCGCTCGCAAGGCGCGTGACGCCGACGGCAACCGGTACGACGAGGTCACGATCACGAAGGACCGCGTCGACATCGACGCGGTGGAGTTCACGTTCCCGATGCGCGGCCAGTGGCCGTCCGGCTCGGGTGTCGCGGAGGCGATCCTGTTCGACCCGACGGAGTACGTCATCGGTGTCCGCAAGGACTTCACCTGGAAGCTGCTCGACCAGGCCGTCATCCAGGACTCCACGGGCGCGATTGTTTACAATCTCGCGCAGCAGGACATGGTCGCGCTTCGCATGACGATGCGCGTCGGCTGGCAGGTCGCGAACACGATCAACTACGACAGGCCGACGGAGTCTGAGCGCTACCCCGCCGGCATCCTGCTCACCCCGTAGGCCCAGCGTCTACCCCTGAAAGGAGGTGGTCGCTGTGGCGACCACGGAGAAGAAGGGCGCCGACGCCGGCCAGGCGCAGGCGCAGTCCACGTACGACGAGGCCGCGAAGAAGGGCTACTACGGCAGCGTGCCGGCGCAGCCCGCGAACTCGGAGTACTCGCTCCAGTCGGGCCCGGATTCCCCGGGCGCGCTGGACCAGACCATCGCCACGCACGAGGCGAAGGTCGCTGACATGCGGGCGTCGACCGCGAAGGGAGCGTGACGGCATGCCGCTGCTTCAGGCGAACGTGCCCGCGCAGGGCACGGCCGGCACCGCGCAGGACACGGTCATCGGCGAGTGCTCGCACGCGGGCACCGTCCGGGAGGTCACGATCGTCCCGGAGGCCGCCGTCACCGCGAACGCGATCGCGTACCGCACGATCCGCGTCGTGAACAAGAAGTAGGACGGGTTCGGCGCGACCGTGGCCGCGTCCCTGCCGCTCGACTCGCCGGGCGCGGACAACCTCGTCGCGTTCGACGAGAAGACGATCCCGCTGACGGGGACCGCCGCCGATCTGGTCGTCGCCGAGGGTGACATCCTCGTCGCCGATGAGACGGTGACGGGCGCCGGCGTTGCGCACGGCGGCTACACGAT
>DATHJG010000861.1:0-3365 GCA_035489875.1 Solirubrobacteraceae bacterium
AGGCGATTGTCACATTGACCCCAATAATTGGGGGTCAAGGCGACAATCGCGCCGCGGGTTGCGCGCTGACGGTAACTATTGCCGTCAACGTGCACATCGCTCGGGCGCGGGCGCGGTTCCGCGGAACCGCCACCCCACTCCGGGCCTCCTTCAATGCGGCCCTTGACGTTCGCCGGCGCCCGCCCGACGCGCCGGCGGCAGACCACGCACGCGCTCGAACCCGACCCAGAGCACGTTGACCGCCGTCGTGACAACCCGCTCGCGCGGCACATGCGGATGCTCGGTCCACCAGATCGCGAGCCCCGCCAGCCCGGCGCGCATGACCTCGGCCGCCATCTCGAGCGCCTCCGCGTCACCGCCGCCCGCGATGTTGGCTGCGCCCTGCTCGCGGCCCAGGATCGCGCCGAGCGCGGCGCGGCCCTGGGCGTGGATCTCGCGGTGGAACGCCTGCACCGCGGGGATCCCGGTCGCGTCGCGGAAGTACATCCGGGCCGCGTACGAGTGCGACTGGACGTACTCCGCCCACGCCGCGATCGCGCGCGGGATCCGGACCTCGGCCGACTCGTCGGTGAACAGGTGCTCGCGCCAGACCTCGAGCAGCTCGTCGCGCGTGCGCTCGAGCAGCCGCTCGTACAGGTCCTGCTTCGAGGCGAAGTGGTCGTAGACCACCGGTGCCGAGACGCCCGCGCGCCGCGCGATCTCGTCGACCGACGCGCCGTCGTACCCGCGTTCGGCGAAGACCTCCGTCCCCACGCGGGCGATCACCTCGCGCCGCTCGGCGGCCGGCATGCGCTTCCGCGTTGACAACCTAACGATCCATAGGTAGGTTCCTAACGCATACTAGGTTAGGAGGCGGGCACCATGGCGGACCATGTGATCGAGGACCCGGCACTGCGGCAGCGGTACAGCTTCTCCCGCAGCACGGACCCTGACGGCGGCGAGGTCCTGCACATCGACACGTGGGTCGATCCGGGCGGCGGCGTGACGCCGCACGTGCATCCCGCGATGGAGGAGCGCTTCCACGTGCTCGAGGGGCGGCCGAGCTTCCTGGCCGGGAAGGAGTGGCGAACTGCGGCGCCCGGCGAGGAGGTCGTCGTCGCCGCCGGCGTGCGGCACGCGTACCGCAACGACGGCGACGCGCCAGCGCACGTGCGCTGCGACGTGCGCCCGCCCGCCTCGCTGCAGGCGTTTCTCGAGGAGGTCGCGGAGCTCTCGCAGGCCGGCCTGATCTCGCGCCGGGGGCTGCCGACGCGTCCGAGCGCGCTGGTGCGCGCCGCCGCGCTCGCGGAGCGCCACCGCGACATGGTCACACTGCTGTTCCCGCCGATGCCGCCGCCGTTCGTGCAGCGCCTGCTGTTCCCGCCGCTCGCCGCGCTCGCCCGCCGCCGCGACGCCCAGGGCTCGCCGCGGTAGCGGCGCCGCCCGCGCGGCGGCGGCGCCTAGAGCTTGCCGCGGTAGCGGCGCATCGTCGCCGGCTGGAAGTCGGCGTGCGTGCGCTTGCGCATCGCCGGCACGAGCTCGTGGTGGTACGGGCTGGAGAGGCTCTCGGCGTGGCCGATCACGTCGCGCGTCTCGATGCCGAAGCGCTCCTGCAGGTAGCGGGTGAGGCGGAGCGACGCGGACAGCTGCGCCGGGCGGCCCATCACGTCGGCGTCGGACACGCCGACGTGCTCGATCCCGATCGCCGAGTCGTTCAGCCCGACCGTGTGGCGGCAGCGCCAGCGCAGCGAGACGAGCTGGTGGATGGTCCCGTCGCGCTCGATCACGAAGTGCGCGCACACGCCGGGGCGCTCGCCGAACTCGACGTCGGGCGCGTTGCTCGCGAACGTGTTGAACGCCGAGCTGTAGGTGGTCGAGGCCGTGTAGTGCTCGACGATCACCTTCGGGTCGATGAGCCTGGCCTGCGCGTCGCCGTAGTGGCGGCGCGCGTACGCCCGCATCTGGCGCTTGCGGTCGGCGCCGAACGGGATCGGGTCCCGGTCGATCGCCGGCTTGGGCGCGGCGGCCGCGACACGTGCGCGGCCGGCCGCGATCGCCTCCACCGCCCGTGCGTGGCGCCCGGCGGAGCGGCGGGAGAGCGGGCCGGCCGGCAGCTCGACCACGAACGCGGTCGTGCCCGGGAAGCGGTGGTTCTGCCAGCCGATCGCGGTGCCGTGGTAGGGCGGCAGCCAGCGCGCCGGCAGGCCGACGCGGCGGGCGTATGCGCGGACCGGCGCGCGGTCGGCGCCGCGCGGCAGGACCACGAGGCGCATGTGCTGGTGGTAGTAGAGCGTGAGGTCCGGCCTGACCTCGTCGACGAGCGCCTGCAGCCCGCGCGTCTCCGGCTCCGACGCGCGGCGCGGTCCGGGGAAGTACGTGTCGAACGGCCGCCCGCCGCCCGCCCAGCGGAACGGGAAGTTGCGGTTGAGATCGACGCCGCGCGCGTTCTGGCGCGTGCCGGCGCGGGTGCCGTCGGGGTTCGCCCGCTCGACCAGCAAGAGCTGGACGCCGGCGGGCGGCGCCAGCGTGCGCAGCCGCCGCACCACCGCGTGCCCGGCGGGCTCGGTGCCGTGGATCGAGCCGACGACCAGCACGCGGGTCGGCGCGGCCGGGTCGCCGGCGCGCTCGACCTCGAGCGGACGGCCCGCGGCAGACGTCCCGTACGTCTCGGCGCCCGCCGCGGCGGGCATGGCCAGCGCCACGAGCGCTGCGGCGAAGATGGCGCGCATCTGACCGCAAGTTGTTAGCACGCGCGGCGTTGTAGTGGGTGGGTGCCATCCCAGCGCGGCCGGCCGGCTCGGGGGCCGGCCGGCCGTGTCTCAACCCTGATTAGGCTTCGGGGCGATGGGAACAAGTGTCATCGTCGGAGCGGGGACGTTCGGGGCGTCGCTCGCGTGGTGGCTCGCGCGGTCCGGCGCCGACGTCACGCTCGTCGACCAGTTCGCCCCGGGCGACCCGCGGTCGACGTCCGGCGGCGAGTCGCGGCTGCTCCGCTGCGGCCACGGCCCCGACGCGGACTACACCGCCTCGGCGCGCCGCGCCCGCACGCTGTGGCGCGAGCTCGAGGCGGAGGCCGGCGAGGAGCTGCTGATCGAGTGCGGGCTCGCCTGGTTCGCCCATCGCGAGGACGGCTGGGAGGCGCAGACCGCAGCGACGCTGGCCGCCCAGGGCATCCCACACGCGCGGCTCGCGCCGGACGCGGGCACGCGCATGTTCCCCAGCTTCGACCCGAGCGGGCTCGCGTTCATCCTGCACGAGCCCGAGGCCGGCGTGCTGCGCGCCCAGCGCGCCGTGCGGGCCCTCGCCCGCCGGGCCGCCGCGCACGGCGCGACGCTGATCCGCGCGCGGGCGGTGCCCGAGCGCGACCGGGTGCGGCTCGACGACGG
>DATHJG010000862.1:0-4324 GCA_035489875.1 Solirubrobacteraceae bacterium
GCGGGGTCGTCGACGACCTCCAGGCCGGGGGCGCCGCGCAGCAGCTCGCGCACCGCGTCGGGCTCGATCGGCTCGCGCGTCTGCACGTTCACCGACTCCGAGTGCGACGAGATGACCGGCACGCGCGCGCACGTGACCGAGATGCCGATGTCCGGCGCCTCGAGGATCTTGCGCGTCTCGAACATCATCTTGCGCTCTTCGTCCGTGTAGTCGTCGCCGTCCTTGAAGTTCCCGGCCCCGCCGAGCACGTTGAACGCGATCGGGTGCGGATAGACGCTCGGCGGCGGCGGCTCGGTCTCGTGCAGCACGGCGTGCGTCTGCGCCTTCAGCTCCTCGACCGCCTGCACGCCGGTGCCGGAGACCGACTGGTACGTCGACACGATCAGCCGCTCGATCCCCGCGGTGTCGAGGATCGGCTTGAGCGCGACCATCAGCTGCATCGTGGAGCAGTTCGGGTTCGCGATCAGGCCCCGATGGCGCTCGAGCGCGTGCGGGTTGACCTCGCTCACCACGAGCGGGACGTCGTCGTCGCGGCGGAACCGCGAGGAGTTGTCGACCACGACGCAGCCGGCGTCGACGAACCGCGGCGCCCACTCGCCCGACGTCGTGGCGCCCGCGCTGAAGATCGCGATGTCGAAGCCCTGGATCGTCTCGTCGGACAATGGCTGGACGGTGCCGAAGCCCTCGAGCTCCCGGCCCGCCGACCGTGCCGACGCGAACGGGACGATCTCGCGCGCGGGGAAGCGCCGCTCCCGCAGCTTGGCGAGCATGACGGTCCCGACGGCGCCGGTCGCGCCGACCACCGCGACGCGATAGCTCATCTGGCGGCTCCCTGCTCGAACGGGTGCTCGACGCGGATGTCGTCCGCGCCCAGCTCGAACGCCTCGTGCAGCGACTTGACCGCGGCCGTGACCTGGTCGGCCTGCACGACGCAGGAGATCTTGATCGCCGACGTGGAGATCATCTCGATGTTGATCCCCTCCCGGCCGAGCGTCGTGAACACCTTGGCCGCCACGCCCGGATGGGACTTCATGCCCGCGCCGACGACCGACACCTTGCCCATCGCCGGGTCCTCGGCGACCGCGGCGATCCCGACCGCGGCGACGACCGGGTCGAGCGTCTCCCGCGTGAGCCGCAGGTCGGAGCGCGGCACCGTGAACGACATGTCGGCCGCCGCGCCGTCGGACTTCGGCTCGTTCTGGATGATCATGTCCACGTTGATGTTCGCGCCGGCGAGCGCCGTGAAGATCTTGCCCGCGATACCGGGATGGTCGGGCACGCCGAGCAGCGTGATCCGGGCCTCGTCGGTCGAGTGCGTCACCGCGGTGATCAGGGGGCGTTCCATCGTCTCCTCTTCTCCGACGACATAGGTGCCGAGGTCTTCCGTGAACGACGAGCGGCAGTGGATCCGCACGCCGTGGGTGCGGCCGTACTCGACCGACCGAAGCTGGAGCACGCCGGCGCCGGAGGCCGACATCTCCAGCATCTCCTCGAACGACACGATCGGGAGCTTGCGCGCGTCGGGCACGATGCGGGGGTCGGCGGAGAACACGCCCGCGACGTCCGTGTAGATCTCGCACACCTCGGCGCCGATCGCCGCGGCGAGCGCCACCGCGGTCGTGTCCGAGCCGCCGCGCCCGAGCGTCGTGACGTCCTTGGCGGTGGAGACGCCCTGGAAGCCGGCGACGAGCACGATCAGGTCCTCGTCGAGCGCCTGGCGGATGCGGTCGGCGCGCACGTCGAGGATCCGCGCCTTGGTGTGCGACGTGTCGGTCACGATCCCGGCCTGCGACCCGGTGAGCGAGATCGCGCGGTGGCCGAGGTCGTGGATCGCCATCGCGCACAGCGCGCAGGAGATCCGCTCGCCGGTCGAGAGCAGCATGTCCATCTCGCGCGGGTCGGGGCTGGTGGAGACCTCCTCGGCGGAGGCGATCAGCTCGTCGGTCGTCTTGCCCCGCGCCGACAGCACCGCCACGACCTGCTGTCCCTGCTCGCGCGCCCGGACGATCCGCTTGGCGGCGCGCTTGATGCGCTCGGCATCGGCGACGGAGGTGCCTCCGAACTTCATCACGACGGTGCCGGACACGGCCTGGGAGTGTAGGCGCTAGCCGCGCAGCCGGGCGAGGCGGGCCGCGGCCTCGTCGATCACCTCGTCGCGCTTGCAGAACGCGAAGCGGACGAGCGGGCGGCCGACGTCCTTGGCGTCGTAGAACACGACCGTCGGGACCGCGACGACGCCCGCGCGCTCCGGCAGCGCCAGGCAGAACGCGTGCCCGTCCCGCTCCCCCAGCGGGCGGATGTCGGCGGTGACGAAGTACGTGCCGGCGGGCCGGAAGACGTCCAGGCCAGCGGCTTCGAGGCCGTCGCAGAGGCGGTCGCGCTTGGCCTGCAGGTCGGCGCGGAAGGATTCGAAGTAGGCGTCGGGGAGCCCGAGCGCGTGCGCGATCGCGGGCTGGAACGGCGCGCCGCTGACGTAGGTCAGGAACTGCTTGGCGGTCTGGACCGCGGACACGAGCCCGCGCGGGCCGGTCGCCCAGCCGATCTTCCACCCGGTGAGCGAGAACGTCTTGCCGGACGACGAGATCGTCAGCGTGCGCTCCGCCATGCCCGGGAGCGTGCTCAGCGGGACGTGCTCGCGGCCGTCGAAGACGAGGTGCTCGTAGACCTCGTCGGTGATCGCGAGGACGCCGCGCTCGCGGCAGTGGCCGGCGATCAGGTCCAGCTCCGCGCGCGTGAAGACCTTGCCGGTCGGGTTGTGGGGGGAGTTGAGGAGGACGGCGCGGGTCCGGTCGCCGAACGCGGCGGCGAGCGCGTCGGGGTCGACCGCGTAGTCCGGCGGGCGCAGCGTGACGAGGCGGCGGGTGGCTCCGGCCATCGCGATGCAGGCGGCGTAGGAGTCGTAGTAGGGCTCGAACGTGACGACCTCGTCGCCCGGCTCGCACAGCGCGAGCAGCGCGGCGGCGATCGCCTCGGTCGCTCCGGTGGTGACCAGGACCTCGCCGTCGGGGTCGAGCTCGATGCCGTAGAAGCGGCGCTGGTGGGCGGCGACGGCCGCGCGCAGCGCGGGGATGCCGGGACCGGGCGGGTACTGGTTCTGCCCGCCGCGCAGCGCGTCGACGGCGGCCTCGACGACCTCCCGCGGGCCGTCGGTGTCCGGGAACCCCTGGCCGAGGTTGATCGCGCCGGTGCGCGCCGCGAGCGCCGACATCTCGGCGAAGATCGTCGTGCCGAACTCGGCGAGCCGGCCGGTGAGGAGCGGGCGCTCGCTCATGGCGCCGGCAGCCGCCGGTCGAGCTCTGCGCGCACGGCGCGCTGCACCTCCAGGAACGACGCGTCGAGATCCCGCGCGATGCCCGTCGTCTCCTCGGTGAGCCTGGAGTCGACCTCGTCGGCGGCCACGGTGAGCATGTACGCCACCCCGCCGGCGAGGAGCGCGGCCTGGACGGCGAGCAGCCCGAGCAGCGCCGGCCAGCGTCGCCGCTTGTAGCTCCCACCGCACCACGGACAGCGGCCGTCGCCCGTGTACGCGAGCGTGCTGCAGCGTGGACAGACTTTCTGGACGGCCTCGCCGGGTGCCTGGTTCATGGCGGCGAGGCTAGATGGTCCCGCGCTGCGTAGGCTGCCGGCCATGGCGAATCCCGAGGCGAGCATCGAGCGGACGCCCGCCGGCAGCTTCCCCGTCGGCGCCGGCTGGTTCGTGCTCAACCTGCGCGGCGCGCGCGGCTTTGCGACCGAGGGCCACGGCGTCTTCTGCCCGTTCGAGGCGCCCGACGCGCCGTTCGAGGACTTCGGGATCAACGTGCACGTGCTCCAGCCCGGCGAGCGCGCCGCGCTGTACCACGCCGAGAGCGTGCAGGAGGACTTCCTCGTGCTCGCCGGGGAGTGCGTCGCGGTGGTCGACGAGCAGGAGCGCACGCTGCGCCAGTGGGACTTCCTGCACTGCCCGGCGGGCACGGCGCACGCGCTGATCGGCGCCGGCGACGGACCCTGCGCGATCCTGATGACCGGCGCGCGCAGCGCGGACGCGACGATCGTCTATCCCGTGAGCGAGACGGCGGCGAGCCACGAGCTCTCCGCGCCCGTCGAGCGCGACAACGCCCGCGAGGCGTACGCCGAGGCCGGCTGGAAGCGCGACAGCGCCGAGGTGCCGATGCCCTGGCCCGACGCCTGACTCAGGGCCTGTCCAGGACCCCGGTTCCGGCTCGGGTCGGACAGACCGACTATTGGACCGGCTCGCAGTACAGTGCATGCGTGGGCATGTTGCACAACTTCCTCTAGTCGCCGTCAGGCCCCGCTGACCCCGCCGCGCCACCGGCGCGGCACG
>DATHJG010000863.1:0-6676 GCA_035489875.1 Solirubrobacteraceae bacterium
GCCGCGGTCGGCGTGGGCGTGGGCGTGCGTCCCGGCGGCTCGGGCTCCGGGCCGGGCTCGCGGACGCGGCCGGGGCGCGCGTCCGGCGCGAGCGCCTCGACCGCGAGCTCGAACGGGATCGCCCGCGCGCCCCCGGCGTCCGCCTCCATCGTCAGCCGCACGCCGTAGGAACCCGGCGCGGGCCCGTCCCCCACGCCGGCCGCCCCGGTCCGCAGCGCCCGCGTCGTCGTGAGCCCTGAGACGGTGTCGCGCGAGCCGAAGCCGGTCTGCTGGAAGTCGAGCTCCTCCCCCTCGCCGTCGAGCAGCGCGACGCGGAACGTGCCGCCGCCGCCCAGGTCGGACGGGACGATCAACGTCCCCGCGGCGAACAGCCGCTCACCCTCCGCGAGGTCGACCGCGAATGTCTGCGCCTCGCCCGACCGCAGCTCGCCCTGGTAGAGCCCGCTCCCGAGCCGCGGCGCACCGGCCAGGTCCGCACCGCCGTCGGCGCGCGTCCCGCGCGGCTCGTAGCCGCGGAACGCGCGCGCGAACGCCGCCAGCAACTCGTCGCGCAGCCGGTCGGTGTCGTCCGCGTCGACGTACGTCCCGCCGCCCACCCGCGCGATGCAGCGCATCTGCCGCCGCGCGGCGTCGTCGAGCGCGAAGCCGACGACCGAGATCGTCAGCTCGACGCCGCGCCGCGCGACGCGGCGCGCGGCGTCGCAGGGCGACGGCGGCGCGCAGTTGTCGAGCCCGTCGGAGACGAGGATGACCTGGTGGCGGCGCCCGTCGGCGCCGAAGTCGCCGGGCGTGGCGAGCAGCGAGCGGCCGATCGGCGTGCGGCCCTTGCCGGTCAGCGCGTGCGCCGCGTCCCGCAGGGCCGCCCGGTCGCCCGCGGCGACCGGCGCCACCAGCTCGGTGTCCGCGCACGCCTTCGCCCGCCCCTGGCCCGCCACCCGCGCGCCGTAGACGCGCAGCCCCATCGGCGCCTCCGCCGGCACCGCGTCGAGCACCTCGTCCACCGCGGCCTTCGCGGCGTCCAGGCGGGAGCCGCTCCCGTCGCCGGCCGGCGCGTTCATCGACCGCGACGCGTCGAGCACGAGCACGACGGCCGGCCGCTCGTCGCCGGTCTGCGCCGCCGCCGCCCCGCCGCCGCCGCCCGCGAGCGCGAGCACCGCCACCACACACACGAACGCCCCGGAGCGCGCAAGGCGCGCTCCGGGGCGAAGAAGCCCGATCTGTCGGTCCCGCACCGGCAAGGCGGGGGCGCAGACTAGCCCTTCTTGTCGCCCTTCTTGATGTTGTCGATGAACTCGCCGACGGCCGTGCTGATCTTGCCGTCCACGTCCAGGCTGACGAGCGCGCCGATGATGAGCGCGACGATGAGCAGGATGCCCATGTACTCGGCCGCGGTCTGACCGCGCTGCTCGCGCGCCCGGTCGGCGAGCGACGCCATCGCGATGCGGGTCCGGATCGCCAGCTCGCGGGCGAGCTGCTCGGTCCGGTCGGTGATGGTCTGCATGGTGCTGGGGCCTCCTGGCAGTACGGTTGACGACTGCCGGGGAGGCTAGGTTCGGCCCGCCCCACCCGCGAGAGGCGCAAGGCTCAACTTGCGCCCGGGACCGGGGTCCCAAGTGCGTCTGGGACCGGCTCAGGACTCGCGCACGCCGAGCCACATCGCGATCGCCTCGGAGCGCGAGTGGGCGCCGATCTTCTCGTAGATCCGGCTGAGGTGGTTCTTGACGGTCTTGTTGGTGATCACGAGCTCCTCGGCGATGTCGCGGTTCGACAGCCCGCGCGCCAGCAGGTTGAGCACTTCGCGCTCGCGCGCGGTGAGCGCGCCGAGCCCTTCCTCGGCCTCGTCGTTCGCCGGCCCCGGCGCGCGCCGCAGCGCGTCGAACACCGCCGGCGTGACCGACGGCGACAGCACCATCTCCCCGCGCGCGACCGCGCGGATCCGCGCCTCCAGCTCGTCCGGGTCGAAGCGCCCGTGCACGAGGTAGCCGACCGCTCCGTTGCGGATCGCGCCGGTGACCATGTGCTCGTCCTCGGAGTAGGAGAGCATCAGCACCCGCGCGCGCTCCGCGAGCGGCCCCGCGGCCTGGACGCCGTCCATTACCGGCATCCGCACGTCGAGGCAGACGACATCGGGCGCGACCTCGCCCGCGACCGCGATCGCCTCGCGGCCGTCGGCCGCCTGCCCCACGACCTCGATCCCCTCGGCCTCGCCGAGCAGGCTCGCGATGCCGCGCCGCACGATGGCGTTGTCGTCGACGAGCAGGACGCGGATCATTGCCAGGTGTACCCGGGCACGGAGCGGGCGGGGAGATCGGTTTCGCCTGCCAGGCGAGCGGCTCGTTCCTCGCCCTCGAGATCGGTTTCGCCTGCCAGGCGAGTGGCTCGTTCCTCGCCCTCGCCTTCGGCGATGTTACTCGCGGCCGGCACGACCTCGGTCGGCACCCAGACCGACAGCACGCAGCCGTCGTCCGGCGACGACTCCAGGCTGAGGTCGCCGCCGGCGAGCAGCGCGCGCTCGCGCATCCCGCCGACGCCGAAGTGGCGGCCGCCGGCGAGGTCCTCCAGCTCGTCGGGCACCTCGAAGCCCACCCCGTCGTCGGCGATCGTCAGCACGGCGCGCCCGCCCAGCCGCCGCAGCCGCACGCCGACCCGGTTCGCGCGCGCGTGGCGCTTGCAGTTGGCGAGCGCCTCGCCGAGGATCCACTCCAGCTCGCGCGCCGTCGCCGGGTGCAGCTCGCCGACCTCCTCGATCGCGAGGTCCAGCTCGACGCCGGTCTCCTCGGCCCAGCGCTGCGCATGCATCGCGAGCGCGGAGCCGAGCGGGAGCGACTCGCCCGCATCCGCGCGCAGCCCGACGATGATCTCGCGCGCCTGCCGCGTCGCCTGGCGCGCGTCGTCGGCCAGCCGGCGCGCCTCGCGCGTCGCGCCGTCCGGGTCGCGCTCGATCCGGCGCGAGAGCGCCAGCGCCGCGAACCCGATCCCCGACACCGTCTTGGCGAGCGAGTCGTGCATGTCGCGCGCGAGCCGCGCGCGCTCCGCCTCCGCGGCGGCGCGCCCCTGCTCCTCGGCCAGCTCGGACTCCGCCTCGGCCTGCCGGTCGAGCAGCCGTCGCGCCGCGGCGCCGGCCGCGGCCACGAGCGGGTAGAGCGCGGGCAGGCCGACGTAGGTCTGGAACGTGTCGGGGATCTGGTCGACGTCCGCGCGCACGCCGAGCGACCACAGGTACACCGCGACGAGCAGCAGCGAGAACACCGCCGCGCCCGAGTAGCCGTACAGCAGCCCACCGAGCAGCGCGGTGCCGAGGGTGAAGTAGAAGAACGGGCTCTGCACCGGCGTGAGCAGCAGGATCAGCGCGGCGAGCATCAGCTCGGCCGCCAGGTACGGCGGGTGCCGCACGAGCGCCGGGCCGACGCGATCCCAGAAGCGCAGCGGGACGAACGACGCGGCGGCGGCGACGACCAGCAGGACCGCCACCAGGTCGCGGTCGTCCTCGCCGGTCAGCGAGACCAGCGTGAGCAGCAGGATGCCGGCGCGCGCGGCGAGGATGAGCTTGCACGCGTTCTCCAGCCAGCCGCCCGCGCCGCCGGGACCGCGAGACCGGATCCGCTCGGCCATCGGTGGTCCTCAGCCTCCGAGGAGGCCGCTCTCGGACAGGTCGGAGCCGAGCAGGATCGACACGAGGATCAGGATCATCGCACCCGGCACGATCATCGTGGTCACGATCAGGCTGACGCGCGGCGCGGCCCGCGACGCGCGCCGGCGCGCGTTCTGGTGCGCGGTGCGGCGCATGTCCTCCGCGATGTCGTTCAGCGCCTGGGAGAGCGGGACGCCGAGCTCCTCCGCTTGGAGCTGCGCGGCGATGAACGTCCCGAGCGACTCCGACGCCGACCGCTCGCGCAGGGCGAGGAACGCCTGGCGCCGGCTCGCGCCGAGCTCCATCTGGCGCAGCGCGGTGAGCATCTCGTCGGCGATCGGGCCGCCGAGCGCCTCCGCCACGCGGCCGAGCGCGGCGCGGTAGCCGAGCCCCGCGCGCACGGTCACGGCGAGGATGTCGAGGAAGTCGGGCAGGTCGCGCTCGATCCGCTCCTGGCGCAGGCGCGCCTCCCGCGCCAGCCACAGGTCGGGACCGAACCAGCCGACCGCGATCGCCAGCGGCAGCAGCAGCGGCGAGCTGCCGGCGAGCACGAGCAGCGCCACGACGCCGCCCAGCAGCGTCGCGAGCGCGGCCTTGAGCCCGATGAAGCGCTGCACGGTGACCCCGCCCGGCCGCCCGGCGAGGTCGAGCCGGTGCGCGATCCGCTCGCGCTGGCGGGTGCGGATCGACGGCGCGACCCGCGGTCCGAGCTGCCCGGCCAGCCCGCCGACGACGCGCGCGGTGAGCGAGCTGCGGCGCGCCGGCGCGCCGCCCGCCCGGCCGGCCAGCCGCTCAAGCGGCCCGCGGTCGAGCAGCATCGGCACGCCGAGCAGCCCGACGGAGATGAACAGCGCGGCGAGCGCGCCGGCGAGCAGCGGCGTCATACCTCGACCTTCGTCGTCCGCCGGATCAGCACGAACGCGAGCGTCCACAGGACGGCGGTGAAGACCAGCGTCGCGATCCCGGGCAGCGACGTCGCCATCTCCCGCATCACGCCGGGCGACATCAGGTTCATCAGCACGATCGTCGCGACGCCGATCCCGACCACGAGGTACGACGTGAAGACCGCGCCCGAGAGCAGGGTCTTGATCTCGCGGATCAGGTCCTTGCGCGCCTCCAGCGCATGTCCCAGCTCGGTCAGCGCGCGCACCGTGTCCCCGCCGGCGCGCTGCTGGATCACGAGCGTGGTCATCAGCACGCCGAGCTCGCGCGACGGGAGCCGGCGGCGCATCGAGTCGAGCGCCTCGTCGACCGGCTGGCCCACGCGCAGCTCCTCGATCACCGTGCGCATCTCGGTCGCCGCCGGGTCCTCCAGCTCGCGTGCGGCGAGCTGGATCGCGGCCGGCAGCGAGAGCCCGGCCGAGGCGCCGTTGGCCAGCAGCCGCGCGACGTCGGGTAGCTGGGCGACGAACAGGTCGCGCCGCCGCGCGCGGCGCTGCTCGACCCAGGCGCGGGCAGCGCCCGCCGCGCACGCGACGCCGACGACCAGCGCCATCCCGCGCGGCAGGAACAGCGTGCCGGCGAGGTAGAGCAGCAGCGAGCCGCCGATGCATCCGAGCAGGAACTCGACCGGGCCGAAGGGGACCGCGGCGCTCGACAGCCACGTCGAGAGCCGCCGGCCGCGGTCGGTGCGCCGCAGCCGCACGTCGAGCCGGCGCAGCAGCCGCCGCAGCCCGCTCTCCTCGTCGCCGGGCCCGCCGCGCGAGGCCAGCTCGGCCCGCCGCGCCGCGCCGCTCACGTAGATCGCGATGCCGAGCAGGGCGACAGCCAGCACCCCGACGAGCAGCAGCAGCGCCTGGCCGTCGCGTCCCATCAGCCCGCCGCCTCGGCGAACTCGGGCGGCACGGCCTCGCCCGCCAGCATCAGCCGCCGCGCGACCGACTCGGGCAGGCGGGCGTGCGCGAAGCGGCCGCTGACGTGGCGGTCGGGGCCGATCGGGGCCGCCTCGAACGTCGCGACCGGCGCCAGCCGGAACGGCTCGCGCCGCGTCGAGGCGACCACGGCCACCTCCGCCAGCCGCCGGCGCCCATCGGCGAAGCGATCGATCTGCACGATCACGTCGATCGCGTTGTTGATCTGGTCGCGCAGTGCCTCGAACGGGAGCTGCAGGTCGCTCATCGTGGCCAGCGTCTCGAGCCGGTGCATCGCGTCATCGGCGGAGTTCGCGTGCACGGTCACCAGCGAGCCCTCGTGGCCGGTGTTGAGCGCCTGGAGCATGTCGAGCGTCTCGGCGCCGCGGACCTCGCCGACGATGATCCGGTCCGGCCGCATGCGCAGCGAGTTGCGCACGAGGTCGCGGATCGTGACCTCGCCGCGGCCCTCGACGTTCGGCGGGCGCGCCTCGAGCGAGACCGTATGCGGCTGCTGCAGCCGCAGCTCCGCGTTGTCCTCCACCGTGATGATCCGCTCGCTCGCCGGGACCGCGGCCGAGAGCGCGTTGAGCAGCGTGGTCTTGCCGGCGCCGGTGCCGCCGGAGATCACGACGTTGAGCCGCGCGCGCACGAACGCCCGCAGCAGCCGCTCGGTCGGGCGGTCGATCGAGCCGAGCCCGACGAGCTGCTCGAGCGTGAACAGGCGCGGGAAGCGGCGGATGGTGATCGTCGGCCCGTGCAGCGCGAGCGGGGGGATGATCACGTTGACGCGCTCGCCGCTCGGCAGCCGCGCGTCGACCATCGGGCTCGACTCGTCCACGCGCCGGTTGACCTGCGACACGATCCGGTCGATCGTCTGGTAGAGCTGGGCCTCGTCGCCGAACCGGATGTCCGCGCGGTGCAGGCGGCCGTCGCGCTCGACGAAGATCTCCTCGGTCCCGTTGACCATGATCTCGGTCACGGTCGGGTCGGCCAGCAGCGGCTCGAGCACGCCGAGCCCGATCGCCTCGTCGATCACCTGGCGGATCAGGCGCGTGCGCTCCGCGGTGGTCAGGACGGGTCCCTCGCGGCTGACCATGCGGCCGACGACGCGCTCGAGCCGGGCGCGCCGCTGCGGCTCCGAGAGCGTCGCGAACTCGGAGAGGTCGACCTCCTCGAGCAGCCGCTTGCGGTA
>DATHJG010000864.1:0-5942 GCA_035489875.1 Solirubrobacteraceae bacterium
GCTGCGGCCGCTCGATCGCGGGGTGCTGAAGAACAGCGGTGGGATCTATGAGTTCTTCGACGACCCGTGGTACGACGAGGACTCGGCGCACACGGTGCCGTATGCCATGTACACGACCGGCATCGCGTGGCGCGCGGACAAGGTGGGCGAGTTGAGCGGGTCCTGGAACGATCTCGCGCTCGAGGCGGCGAAGGGCCGGACGTTCATGCTCGACGACTTCCGCCAGGCGATCGGCCAGGCCAACCTGCTCAACGGGTTCGACCTCAACACGACCGCGCCGGAGGAACTGGCCAAGGCCAAGGCGACGCTCGAGCACCAGAAGGAGTATCTGCGCGGCTATTCGACGAGCCCGGCGCCGAACCTCGTGAGCGGCTCGGCGTGGGTGCATCACGCGTGGAACGGCGACGTGCTCAACGCGCGCAACCAGTCCAAGGAGCCGGAGAACATCCGCTATGAGACGTGCAGTGAGGGGATCCCGGTCGGGTCGGACTGCGTGGCGATCCCGGCCAATGCGCGTCATCCCGGGACCGCGACGTTGTTTATCGACTGGATGCTCGATCCCGAGATCGCGTCGGAGAATGTGTCGTGGTTTGGCTATCCGATGCCGATCAAGGGCACCGAGGCGGCGTTCGCCGAGCTGGCGGCCGGGGACCCGGCGATCCAGATCACGACCGACCAGCTCGCCCACGGTCAGCAGTTCCGTGAGCTGTCGCAGGACGGCAAGAAGGCGTGGGACCGGCTGTGGACGGAGGTGAAGGCGTGACCGACGCGTTCTGGCGGCGCTTCCTGTTTCCGGGCGGGCTGTGGCTGGTGCTGTTCTTCATCGTGCCGTTCGGGATCGCGGTGCTGATCTCGTTGGGGGAGACCAACGAGTTCGGTGGCGTGACGTATGGCTGGCATCCGGAGCAGTACGGCGATGCGCTTGACCCGCTGTTTGCGCCGGTTCTCGCGCGCTCGGTCGGTTACGCGGCCGCGACGGCCGCGGTCTGTTTGCTGATCGGCTACCCGGTGGCGTATTGCATCGCCCGCTACGGCGGGCGGCGGCGCAACCTGCTGATCGGCCTGATCATGGCGCCGTTTTTGATCAACTACCTCGTGCGGACGTATGCGTGGGTGGCGTTGCTGGCCGACGAGGGGCTCGTCAACCGGCTCATCACCGACAGCGGCGTGTCGTCGGACCCGGTGCGGTTCCTCAATACGCCGTGGGCGGTGATCGGGGGCCTCGTCTACGGCTATCTCGGGTTCATGATCCTGCCGATCTACGCTGCGCTGGAGCGGATGAACCCGGCGCTGATCGAGGCCGGGAAGGATCTCTATGGCACGCCGCGCCAGACGTTCTGGCACGTGACGTGGCCGCAGACGCTGCCGGGCGTGCTGGCCGGCACGGTGCTCGTGTTCTTGCCCGCGGTCGGTGACTTCGTGTCTGCCCAGTTGCTCGGCGGGCCCGACACCTACATGGTCGGCAACCTGATCCAGCAGCAGTTCTTCGGCGCCGACAACTGGCCGTTCGGCGCGGCGCTGACGATCGTGTTGATGGCGTTTTTGGCGATCTTCATGTTCCTGTACCTGCGCGGCTCCTCGTCGCGGCGGGGGGCGTTGGCATGAGTGTCGCCGCCGAACGCGCCGTCGACGCGCCCGCCAGCGGCGCCGCGCGCCGCCGGGCGCCGCGGCGCTATGACCGGCCGCGGACGCTGTGGGCGGTCACCGGGCTGGTGTACGCGTTCCTGTTCGCGCCGATCCTCGTCGTGATCCTGTTCTCGTTTAACTCGGCGCGTTCGCTGCAGACGTTTGAGGGCTTCTCGCTGCGCTGGTATCGGGAGTTCTTCGCCGACGAGACGCTGCGCGAGTCGCTGTTTACCTCGATCGAGATCGCGGCGATCACGACGGTCGCGGCGACGGTGCTCGGCACGGGCCTGGCGCTCGGGATGGCGCGTTCGCGTTCGCGCACCAGCGGCGCGGCCGGCCTGCTGCTGCTGATCCCGCTCGTCACGCCGGAGATCGTCGCCGGCGTCTCGGCGTTCGTGCTGTTCGCGCAGCTGGGCATCGAGCTGTCGGTGACGACGATCGTGCTCGCCCACATCACGTTCTCGATCTCCTATGTGTGCGTGGTCGTACGCGGCCGGCTGGCCTCGCTGGGGACCGACATCGAGGAGGCCGCACTCGACCTCGGCGCGACGCCGCTGCAAGCCGTGCGGCTGGTCACGCTGCCGGCGCTGTGGCCGGCGATCCTCGCCGCCGCGATGCTGGTCTTCGTCCTCTCCTTTGACGACTTCGTCCTGTCGTTCTTTACCACCGGCGAGACGCCGCAGCCGCTGCCGGTGCGGATCTACTCCGCGCTGCGGTTCGGGATCTCGCCGACCATCAACGCCATCGGCACGCTGATGCTCGTCGTGTCGGCCACCATCATCGCCCTGGCCATCCTGCTGCCCCGCCTGCTGGGACGGCGCGAGAGCGGGCTCGCGGTCCTGACCGGAAGGAGCACCCGATGAGCGCCATCGCCGTCGAGCTGGAAGGCGTCTGCAAGCGCTTTGACGACCTCGAGGCGGTCAAGGAGATCTCGCTGCAGGTCAACCAGGGCGAGTTCTTCTCGATGCTCGGCCCGTCGGGCTGCGGCAAGACCACCACGCTGCGGCTGATCGCCGGGTTCGAGCAACCCTCAGACGGCGCGATCCGCCTCGACGGCGACGACGTCGCCTCCGTCCCGCCCTACAAGCGCAACGTCAACACCGTGTTTCAGTCCTACGCGCTCTTCGAGCACCTCGACGTGACCGAGAACGTCGCGTTCGGGCTGCGCCGGCGCAAGGTCCCCAAGCCCGAGATCAAGCGACGCGTCGGCGAAGCGCTGGAGCTGGTCGCGCTCGGGCACCGCGCGAAGGACCGACCCGCGCAACTCTCGGGCGGCATGCGCCAGCGGGTCGCGCTCGCCCGGGCCTTGGTGAACCGGCCATCGGTGCTGCTGCTCGACGAACCGCTCGGCGCGCTCGACCTCCAACTGCGCAAACAGATGCAAGTCGAGCTCAAACGAATCCAACGCGAGGTCGGGATCACGTTCATCTACGTGACCCACGACCAGGAAGAAGCCCTCGCGATGTCTGACCGGATCGCGGTCATGCACGACGGCGTCATCGAGCAACTCGGCGCGCCCGAGGACATCTACGAGCATCCCGTCAAGCCATTCGTCGCCGGCTTCATCGGCATCTCAAACCTCCTCCCGGCCACGGTGGAGGACGGCGGCGTCCGGCTCAGCGGCGGCACGCTCGTGCCAGCGCCCGTGCCCGACGGGCTCGCGAACGGCACCGAGGTACAGCTCTCCGTGCGGCCCGAGAAGCTATGGATCGACGAGCTCGAGCCAGGGATGGCCGAGGTGCAGGGCACGATCGCCGAACGCGTCTACCTCGGCACCACCACCCAGCTGATCGTCGAGCTCGCACCCGGCGCGCGGCTCGTCGCGCTCGAGCAGAACACTGCGCGAGCGCGCGCCGACGACCGCTGGGAACTGGGCGACCGCGTCCGGATCGGCTGGCGGCCCGAACACGGCCAAGTCCTGCGGTGACCCGCGACATCCTCATCCTCGGCGCCGGCCTCGCCGGCCTCGCCGCCACGCGCGACCTCACCACCGCCGGCGCCGACGTCGAACTACTCGAGGCGCGCCAGCGGCCCGGCGGCCGCGTCGAGCAAGCCGTGCTCGACAACGGCCGCGTCATGCAGATGGGCGGGTCTGTTTTGTATGGTACAGATGTACACATGGTCCGCACGACAGCCAGAGCCTCGGCGCGGTGAGCTGATGTCGCCCGCTTCCCTCCCTCCCGAATTGGCGCGCTTCCTCAGCTCGCCGCGACGGGCCATGATGGCGACAGTCCGTCGTGACGGCGGACCCGCGACCACTGCATGCTGGTATGACCTGGTGGACGGCCGCATCGTTCTCGCGATGTTCGCCGACGCGGCGCGGCTGCGTAACATACGTCGCGATCCACGCGTCGCGCTCACGGTTCTCGCAGACGACTGGTACGCGCACGTTTCGGTGATGGGTCGAGCGGTGGAGATACGTGACGATCCGGAGCTCGTTGCGCTTGATCAGCTGTCGATGCGGTACATAGGTGAGCCTTACCCCGATCGGCAGCCGGGCGTCAGCGTCACGGTCGAGATCGAGCGGTGGCATACCTACGGTTCGCCCGACTAGGGATTCCGTGGCAGCGAACTCCACGATGAATGGGCCGATCGACATCGCGTCACCCATGATCGACGGTGCGGCAGTCACCTCCGGTGAACGGCGATCGATGCCAGTCGTCAATCCAGCGACCGAGGAGCCCCTGGCCGAGTTGACAAGCTTGCCGGAATGGAAGCGCACAACACGGGCAAGCCGCTCGAGGCCTCCATCGAATCCGCGGCGAGGGCACGACCACGTGACGGTCCGGACGTTGTTCACTGTCGGCGGTCACGCTCACGCCGGAGGATCTGCACCGCCACGCGGCGGTTCGGCGTAGCGAGGAGAGCTTGGACGCATGGACCTGCCGATCGTTGCCTCGAAGCTTGACGAGTCGCTCGGGCTGACGCTGGTCACCGCCGAGAACGGACTGGTCACGCTGCGCTTGGACCCGGGGGAGGTTGGTGTCGTCGAGCACGACGAGCTCACCTACCTCCACGGCGGCACGCTGGCGACCTGTGTTGACACGGCCGGGTGGTATGCGGCGACGAGCGCGTCGCAGAGTGAGGACTGGCTCGTGGTCGGCATTCATCTCGAGGCGCTGCGGCTGGCTCGTGACGAGCCCCACAAGGTCACCGCGCGCTGCGTCCGCGCCGGACGGACTCGCGCGGTCGTCGACGTCGAGATCGCGTCCGACCTCGACCCGAACCGAATCGTGGCCGTCGGCACGGCGAGCCTCGCGCGCGCTTCGCGGTGAGGATCGACGACTGCACCACGGTTGCCTGCGAGCCTGAGCTGATGATCGGGGGCGAGCCGACTACCGGGATCGACGTGACGATGCGGGCGCAGATCCTCGAGCTTGACCGCGGGTATAGGTCCTGCACCACGCGGTTACGAGATCGGTCAGGAGGGGCCGGATGTACTCGTTCAGGAGGTACTCCTTCGGAGTCGTGGCATGGTGGTCGAGCAACGCCCCTTCCACGAAGGTCAACATGAGCTCGCTCGCGGCCTTTGCTCGCGGGACCCGCGCACTGCGCACCAGCTCGGTAAAACCATCCATGTAGGCAATGTGCCAACGGTGCGTGAGCGGCCGTAGGTATTCCGTCCGCCCAGCCTCGAGCATGAGTTCGAACTGGGCTGTCAAGACCGCGTCGGGATCGCTTATCTGCGCATCGGCGAATCCAACGATGCGGTCGACGAGCTCGGACCGGCTGATGTTCGACGAGGTCGTCGTGTATCGACGCACACATTCTATGGAACGGTCGATGATGAGCTCGAAGGCTTCCTCGACCAGGGCATACTTCGAGTCGAAGTAGTACGTCGTCGCGGCCAAGGGCACCTTCGCCTCTTCCGCGACCGCCCGATGGGTGACGCCGTCGACGCCACGCCGGCCGATTGTGCGCAGAGCCGCCTCCAGGATCTCCTGACGGCGAGGATTCTGCCGCTTGCTGTTCACCTGCTGTCTCATCCAACGTTTACGGCGAGCTCGGCGCCCGACTCTTCGAGTTCGAGAGCAAGTCTTCCGGCTCGTACCCCCGACTCGATGGCGCCGTCGATGAACCCGGACCAGCCGTTGGCAAGATCTGAACCAGCCAGTATCACGCGCCCCTCGGGACGACGCATCTCGCTGTGATAGGTCGTGTACCAGCCGGGTCGGTGAATTGCCCACGTCCCTTGCGAGAACTCGTCCGCAAGCCAGTCGTGCGCCACGGCGTCCATGACCTGGTATCCGGGCGAGATCTCATCCAGTGCACGCTGAACCTCACCGAGATCAGTGGCGTCCAGCGCCTGGGCATCG
>DATHJG010000865.1:0-2576 GCA_035489875.1 Solirubrobacteraceae bacterium
GAGGACGAACGGGACCCGCGCCACGCGCGCGCCGGCGTATGCGGCCGGAAGCGCGACGCGGCCGGACAGCCCGGCGACGACGGCGCGGAAGCGACCGGAGGCGGCGAGCCGGCCCACGCCGCGCTGGCTGGGGCGCAGGACCGGGAACGGCGGCGCGTCGGCGGCGATCGTGCCGCCGTGGCGGACGCCGCCGCCGACGAGCGCGAACACGACGTCCTCGGCCTCGTGCAGGGCGGCGAAGGCGCCGATGCGGAACGCGGGGGCGTGGTTGGTGACGAAGAGGACCGGGCGCGGGTCTTCGGTCACCGGAGCGCCGCCTCGTAGGCCGCGACGGTCGCGCGGCCGCACCGCTCCCACGTGAAGCCGGCCTCGACGGTGGCGCGCGCCGCGTCGCCCAGCTCGCGCCGCCAGTTCGGCTCGTCGAGCAGCCCGCGCAGCTCGGCGGCCAAGGCCTCCGGGTCGCCGGGCGGGACGAGCCGCAGCCCGCCGCCGGCCGCCGCGATCTCCTCCGGCCCCGGCTCGCCGCGGCAGCCGATCGCGGGCACGGCGCCGGCCATCGCCTCGACGTAGGCGACGCCGAACGCCTCGTCGACGCTCGGCAGCACGAACACGCCGGCGCGCTGCGCGGCGGCGCGCGCCATCGCCGGCGGAAGCTGGCCGAGGAAGCGGACGCGGCCGTCGAGCCCGAGCTCGCCCGCGAGGCGCTCGAGCGGCGCGCGCTCGGGACCGTCGCCGACGACGTCCCAGTGCAGCTCGGGATGGCTGTCGCGCAGGAGCCAGAGCGCGCGAAGGACGTCCGCGTGGCGCTTGCGGGCGACGAGGTGGCCGACGGTGACGAGTGAAGTTCCACGCTCCGGCGGCAGCGCGGGCAGGTCGGTGCCGAGGTGCACGACCTCCGTCTGGGCGGCGCCGAGCGCCCGGCAGCGGGCGGCGATGCCCGCGGAGTTCGCGAGCACCACCCGCGCGTTCGCGAGCCCGGCCCGCACCGCACGCGCTCCCGCCGCCGAGCGCTCCGCGACCGACAGCACGTCGCCGCCGTGGACCGAGACCACGACGGGCACGCCGGGCCGCGCCCGGCGGACGGCGTCGCCCGCGGGGGCGGCGTAGTGGGCGTGGACGAGGTCGAACGGGAACTCGCGGCGCAGGTGCCGGAGCGCACGCCGCAGCGGCGGGGCGGCCCAGGCGCCCCACGAGCCGTAGCTGCGCGGCCGGGGCGGGGCGAGGAACCGCACGTACTCGACCTCCAGCCCGTCCAGCTCGGTGCGCCGCGGCTGGCGGAGCGGCTCGAGCAGCGCGCTCGGCCGGCGGCCCCGCAGCGCGGCGCGCGACGGGACCGGGCGGTGCAGGACGAGCACGCGCACGTCGGCACCGGCGTCGCGCGCGGCGAGCGCCTGCCGGTGCGCCCAGACGCCGAGCACGGGGTCGGCGGCGCGCGGGTAGTACTCGGCGACCACGGCGACGCGCACGGTCACAGCGCCCTCCAGGCGGTGACCGTCTCGGCCGCCTCGGCGCGCGCGGTCACAGCGCCCTCCACGCGGCGACCGTCTGTGCGGCCTCGTCGCGGGTCACGTACGCGCGAGTCGCGAGGAAGCGGGCGGCCTCCTGCTCGGCCGCGGCGCGCGGGTAGGACGTCGCGATCGGGCGCAGGTGGCGGATCGGCGTGACGTCGACGACGCCGAGCGGGAGGCCGGCCGCGGCGGCCGCCGCCGACCAGTGCGTGTCGAGGCCCCAGCCCATCTCGAGCGCGGGGAACGGCAGCAGCACGGGGAACGCGTCGGCGCGCAGCGCGGTCACCGGCCCGATCTCGACGAACCGGGTACGGCGGGCGAGCACGCCGGGGCGGCGGCGGGTGACCGGCCATGCGGCGTGCGACGCGAACGCGTGCGCGGGCTGGGCGAGCGCGAGGTCGAAGCGCTCCGCCGCGAACAGGAACGCGTCGAGGAAGCCGGCGGGGAGCACGACGTCGTCGTCGACGAGCAGCAGCCAGTCGGCGCCGTCGGCGGGGTGCGCGGCGAGCGTCGCGCGCAGGTTCGCCCACTTGCCGAGCCCCGGGGCGCCCGGCTCGAGGTGCAGCGCGACGTCGTGGCGCGAGCGCTCGAGCTCGCTCCGGATCGCCTGCGCGACCCCGGCGAGCTCCGGTCGCGCGACGCCGGCGACGAGCACGCGCCGGCGCACCGGCGCCGTGCGGGCCGCGCGCCGGACGGCGCGCGTCTGCGGGAGTCCGACGAGATCCGCGGCGGCGTCGCGGGCGCGGCCGGCGAGCAGCGCGCGCCGCCCGAGCGTCCCGGATTGGCCCGAGAGGTAGTCGGGCGCTCCACGGTCGCCTCTGAGAGGGTCAGATCTTGCATTCGAGCAACCGGATTCCGGAGTGCTGGATTGCAAGATCTGACCCCCCTTGTCGCGGCGACCCTCCTTGCCGCCTGCCAGTGCTTCGCGGAGCCGTCCGGCGGTCTGCGCGGTGAGCACGATCCCGTTCCCGCAGCGGTAGCGGCCCGTGTGCCAGACGCACCCCGCGAGCGTCCGCAGCTCGCCGGCCAGGCTCGGCGCGGTCCCCTTGGCCGCGTCGTACCGGCGCC
>DATHJG010000866.1:0-4244 GCA_035489875.1 Solirubrobacteraceae bacterium
CTCGTCGCGCCCCTCGTCGCGACCCCCATGTCGTCGATCGCTCCGCCGGTCGTCGCGCCGGCTCCCCTCGCCGCGCGCGGGCCGCGCCGGCTCCTCGTGTCGTCGATCGCCATTGGCGACCTACCTTCCCGGTGCGGCCACGGCGTAGTCGGCGCTCGGGACGTACGCGTCAGCGAGCCACGTGGCGACGGCGCGCACGCCGCCATCGGCAGCCGCCTCGCGCTGGCGGACCGCGCCGTTCCGCGCGGCCAGCCGCGCCACGGAGGCCAGCTCAGCCGCGCAGCCGAGCCGCTCGGCCACCGGCGCCAGCTCGCCGAGCAGGGCCGCGAGGCGCTCGCGCGCGGGGACGCGCTCGCCGGTGGCGAGGTCGGCCAGCTCGGCGTCCATCCCCCAGCGCGCGGCCGACCAGCGGTTCTCCTCGACCCGCCACGTGTCGCCGGTCTCGAGCGACTCGCCCGCGTCGTGGCGGCCCGCGAGCCAGCCGACGAGCGCATGGGCGAGCGCGGCGACGGCGGCGGCGTCCTCGACCGTCGACTGCGCGTCCGGCACGCGGAGCTCGAGCGTGCCGTACGCCGGGTGCGGTCGCAGCTCCCACCACCAGCGCCGCGGCTCCGGGACGGCGCCGGAGGCCGCGCCCCACGCGAGCGCCTCGGCGAACGCGTCCCACGAGCCGATCGCGGGCGGGATGCCCTGGCGCGGCAGCTGCTCGCCGAGCTTCGGGCGGATCGACGCCATACCGGTGTCGCGGCCCTCGTAGAACGGCGCGTTCGCGGCGAGCGCCGCCAGGAGCGGCAGCCACGGCCGCAGTCCGTTGTAGACGGCGAGCGAGCGGTCCGCGCCGCCGACCGCGACGTGGACCTGGAGCGCGCAGACGAGCTGACGCCGCGCGACCTCGCCGTACTCGTCCACCGTCAGCGCGTAGCGGTCGCCGGCGCTCAGCTCCCCGAGCGCGGCGGCGAACGGGTGCACGCCCGCGGCGGCGAGCCGCCCGACCGGCTCGGCCGCCGCCGCGAGGTCCCGCCGCGCGGCGGCGAGGGCGGCGATCGCCTCGGGCACGGCGCGCGCGGGCGGCAGGCTCAGCTCGAGCTGCGCGGCCGGCAGCTCGAGCTTGAAGCGCGGGTCGCCGGCCGGCTCGACCACGTCGCTCGCGCGCGGCAGCAGGTCGAGCGTCTCGGGGTCGAGCAGCATCAGCTCCTCCTCGAGCCCGACGGTGAGCGGCTCGGGGGCGTCGAATGCGGCACGCAGGTCGGCCGCGGTGGGCATCGGTTCGGAGGTCATCGGGTATCGGCCACGGGGATGCGGATCGCGAGCCTGCCGGGAGTCTTCCGGCCTCGTAGCGATACGTGGCTGCTCGCGGGGGTGCTGCGGCGCCAGCCGCAGCTAGGCGGGGGTGCCGTGCTCGACGTGTGTACCGGCTCTGGCGCGCTCGCGATCGCGGCCGCGCTCGCCGGTGCCAGATCCGTGACAGCGGTCGACGTCTCCGCCCGCGCGGTGGTCGCCGTGCGCATCAACGCGCGGCTCAACGGCGTCAGGATCGAGGCGATCCGCGGCAACCTGCTCGACGCCGTGCCCGGCCGCCGGTTCGACGTCATCGCGTCCAACCCGCCGTACCTGCCCGCGGAGCGCAAGGCGCTGCCCGCGCGCGGGCGGGCGCGGCACACCGAGGCCGGCACGACGGGCCGCGCGCTGCTCGACCGCCTGATCGCCGCCGCGCCCGCGCACCTCGCGCCGGGCGGCGTCCTGCTCATCGCCCACTCGTCGGTCAACGGGGAGGAGGCGACGCTGGGGCGCCTGCGCGCGGCGGGCCTGGCGCCGTCGGTCGTGGCGCGCCGCCGCGGCGGGCTCGGCCCGCTGCTCGCCGCCCGTGCGTCGCGGCTGGAGGCGCGGGGCCTGCTGGCGCCCGGCGAGCGGGCTGAGGACCTGCTCGTCGTCGCGGGCGCCGCCTGATGCGCGTCGCGACGCTCGCCGCCGCCACTTGGCCGGCCGGCGCTGGCGTGGTGTCCTGGCAGGCATGACGAGCATCACTGCCGACACCATGCAGGCGGTCGCCGCCACGCCGGACGGGCCCGGCTGGGCGGAGATCCGCACCGTTCCCGTTCCCGAGCCCGCGCCGGGCGAGGCGCTCGTCGCGGTCCGCGCCTTCGGGCTCAACCGCGGCGAGCTCCCGCTGCTCACGACCCGCGGCGATGGCTGGGTGCCCGGCCAGGACATCGCGGGCGTGGTCGAGCGCGCGGCCGCGGGCGGCAGCGGGCCGCCCGCCGGCACCCGCGTCGCCGCGCTGGTCGACTGGCACGGCTGGGCGCAGTACGCCGCGGTCCCGGTGCACCGGCTCGCGTCGCTGCCCGACGCCGTCGGCTTCGCGGCCGCGGCCGCCCTGCCCATGGCCGGCACGACGGCGCTCGGCGTGATCCGGCGCGGCGGCTCGCTGCTCGGCCGGCGCGTGCTCGTGACCGGCGCGTCAGGCGGCGTCGGTACGTTCGCCGTCCAGCTCGCCGAGCTGTCCGGCGCCCGCGTCACGGCCGTCGCGCGCGCCGGCGAGGCCGAGCGGCTGAGCGAGCGGGGCGCGGCCGACGTGGTCGCCGGCGTCGCCGACGCGAGCGGCCTGTTCGACGTCATCCTCGAGTCGGCAGGCGGGAGGAGCATGGCCGCCGCGATCGAGCGCGTCGCTCCCGCCGGACTGATCGTGTCGTTCGGCAACTCGTCCCGCGAGCCGGCGCCGTTCGACTTCGCGGCGTTCGCCCGCGGTGGCCACGCGGAGGCCCGCATCGAGACGTACTTCTCCTACCGTCACGAGTCGCACGCAGGCGAGGACCTCAGCGTGCTGGTCGACCTCGTCGCGGCGGGCCGGCTCGTCGCCGACGTCGGCCTCGACGCGCCGTGGAGCGAGCTCGGCGCGGCGCTGGACGCGCTGCGCGACCGCCAGGTGGCCGGCAAGGCGGTGCTGCGCGTCGGGTAGTCATCGGCATCGTGTTCCTGATCCCGATCGGGTCGTGCGAGCAGCACGGCGCGCACCTGCCGCTGGGGACCGACACGATCACCGCGCTGGAGGTGTCGCGCCGCGCCGCCGAGCAGGCCGAGGTGCCGTACGCGCCGCCGTTCTGGGCCGGCTACTCCGCCCAGCGGCGGACCACGGCGCGCCGCGCGTCGGTCTCGTGATCCGCTGCGGTCGAGTGTCGTGAACGTCTCGCGATGCGAGACATTCACGACACTCGGCTGGCCGGCGAAGCCCGCTGCCGCGTGAGCCCGGCCGCCGCGGGCGGCGTTCGCGGCCGGCGAGTGGTCAGCCGCGCGGGCCCCGGTTCGCGCCCTGCCGCCGCGGCGCGTCGCGCGGGCTCGACCGCGGTGCGCGGTGCACGCCGTCAGACCGCTTCTGGTCGATCGCCCGCTGCAGCTTCTCGGGCAGCTCCGGGCGGGGTTGCGGCTTGCGGTCACGTTTGGCCATGGCGCCCATCCTAGGAGGCGGCGCGTCCGGGGCGGTTGAGCGAACTGCATGCGCAGGAACGACGAAGGCCCCGCCGAGACCGGCGGGGCCTTCGCCCTCTCACGACTCGCCCTGAGTCGCTACTTGATGAAGAGGATCTCGGAGTACTTCGGCAGCGGCCAGAGCGAATCCGGGACGACGCCCTCGAGCCGGTCGGCGACCTCGCGGACCGCCGTCATCGCCGGCACGACCGTGCCCTGGACGTACTTCGCCTTGTCGAGCACGTCCTCGAGCTCCGGGCGGGGTCGGTTCGCGGCCTCGAGCTCTGAGATCTTCGCCACGAACTCGTCGACCAGCCCGGTTACCTCCGACGCGATCGCCGCCAAACCGACCGACTCGCCCGCCGCCGCCAGCTCGCCGAGGTAGCGCACCGCGGCGGGGAGGAGCATGGTCTTCGCCATCGAGAACGTCGTCTCCGCCTCGATGTTGAGCTTCGCGACGTACTGCTCGACGAACACCTCGTAGCGCGACTCCAGCTCGCGCTCCGACAGCACGTCGTACGTGCCCATCACCTCGACCGCCGACGCCGAGATCAGCGCGGGCAGGGCGTCCGGCGTCTGGCGCAGGTTCGACAGGCCGCGCGCCTCGGCCTCGACGTGCCACTCCTCGGCGTAGTTGTCGCCGTTGAACACGATCCGCTTGTGCGCGGCGTACCCGTCCTTGACGACGGCGAGCACCGCCTCGGCCACCTCGGCGCCGCCCTCGAGCTGCGCCTCCAGCGAGTCCGAGAGCTGGTCGATCGCCTGCGCCGCGATCGTGTTCA
>DATHJG010000867.1:0-4871 GCA_035489875.1 Solirubrobacteraceae bacterium
CAGCCAGCCGCGGCTGATCCCGCTCAGCCCGACCGCGTCGTGCTCGGGCTCGTGCTCGCGTCCGTGCTCGCCCACGGCCGGGTGCGCGGCGTGACGTTCTTCCGCGCGGTCCTCTTCCTCCCCCAGACGGTCGCGACGGTCGTGGTCGCGATCGCGTGGGTCTGGATCTACGCGCCGGACGGCCCACTCAACGCGGCGCTCGACGCGGTCGGGCTGAGCGGGATCAGCCGCGGCTGGCTGGGCGACTTCAACTTCGCGCTGCCGGCGCTGGGCCTCGTCGGCACCTGGGTGATGTTCGGCCTCTGCCTCGTGCTGTTCCTCGCGGGGATCCAGAAGATCCCGTACTCGCTCTACGAGGCGGCGCGGGTCGACGGCGCCGGCCGGGTGCGCGAGTTCTTCGCGGTCACGCTCCCGGGGCTGCGCGGCGAGCTGGCGGTGGCGCTGACACTCACGACGATCATGGCGCTGCGCACGTTCGACCTCATCTACGTCTCGACCAGCGGCGGACCGGGAACGTCCACGACGGTGCCCTCGGTGCTCGTCTACCAGAACGCGTTCGTCAACGGGCGCGTCGGGCTCGCGGCGGCCGTGGCGGTCGTGCTCACCGCGCTCATCTTCGTGGTCGCGTTCGCGATCACCCGCCTCGTCGATCGCGACCCGAGCCGATGACCGCCGCCCGACGCGAGCAGCTGCTCAGCTACACGGTGCTCGGGGTGTTCGCCGTGATCGCGATCTACCCGGTCCTCAGCATCGTGCTGCTGGCGATGCACAAGCGCTCCGACCTCGTCACCGGCTTCGCGATCCCCGACTCGCTGAACTTCGGGACGTTCAAGGACGCGTGGGAGCTGGGCGGCTTCGACCGCGGGCTGCTCAACAGCTTCGTCGTCGCCGCGTCGGTGTCCGTCGTCACCGCCGTGCTCTCGACGCTGGCGGGCTACGCGTTCGGCGCGATGCGCTTCCGCTTCTCCGACGCGCTCTTCTACCTGCTGCTGCTCGGGCTGATCTTCCCCTACGAGGCGACCGTCATCCCGCTCTACTACGTGTTCCGGGACGCCGGCCTGACCGACAGCTACTGGGCGCTGATCCTGCCCCAGATCGGGCTCTCGGTCCCGTTCGGCACGTTCTGGATGCGCGCCTTCTTCCGCTCCACCCCGGGGTCGCTGGTCGAGGCGTCGCGGCTCGATGGGGCGTCGAGCTTCGTGACGCTGTGGCGCGTGCTGCTCCCGCAGGCCTGGCCCGCGATCACGACGATGATCGTGCTCGTGTTCATGTGGACCTGGAACGAGTTCCTGCTCGCGCTCGTGATGATCCAGTCCGACGAGCTGCGCACCGCGCCCCTGGGGCTCGCGCTGTTCGCGGGCGCCAACCGCAGCCAGGATCCGACGCTGACCGCCGCCGCCGCCGTGCTCGTGGCGCTCCCGGTCGTGATCGTCTACGTGTTCCTGCAGCGGACCTTCATCCGCGGCATGTTCGCCGGGGCGGTGAAGGAGTGAGCTGGGTACTGGCCGTCGACGGCGGCAACACGAAGACGCTCGCGGCGGTGGCCGACGCGGACGGGATCACGCGCGGCGCGGGGCGCGGCGGCCGCGCCGACATCTACAACGCGGTCACGCCCGACGCGGCGATCGACGCGATCGAGGCGGCCGCGCGGCAGGCGCTCGCGGCGGCGGGGATCGACGGCGCGGCGGTCGGGTCCGCGGCGTTCAGCCTCGCCGGCGCGGACTGGCCGGAGGACTTCACGCTGCTCGAGGGCGCGCTCCGGGAGCGGCTCGGGCTGCCGGCGCCGCCGCTCGTCGTCAACGACGCGATCGGCGCGCTGCGCGCGGGCTCGCCCGACTGGACCGGGATCGCCGTGGTCAGCGGCACCTACAACGCGGTCGGCGCCCGCCATCCCGACGGCCGCGTCTTCCACCTCGGCTTCTGGCCCGACGGCGCCGGCGGGCGCGACCTCGCCCGCGAGGGGCTGCGCGCGGTCTACCACGAGGCGCTCGGCATCGGCCCGGAGACCATCCTCACCGAGCGCGCGCTCTCGCTCTTCGGCGCCACCGACGCGCTCGACCTGCTGTATCAGTTCACGCGCCGCGGCGGCCTGGCGGAGAGCGAGCGGGACCGGCTCGCGCCGGTGGTGCTCGACGCCGCCGACGCCGGCGACGCGGTGGCCCGGGCGATCGTCGACGGAAAGGGCCGCGTGCTCGGGCTGCAGGCGCGCGCGTGCGCGGCGCAGCTCGCGCTCCCGCTCGAGGGGACGCGGGTCGTGCTCACCGGCGGCGTGTTCGGGCATCCGACCCAGCGCCTCGCCGCCGCGACGATGGCCGAGCTGCCGGGCGCCCTCCCGGTCCGCCACGGCCCGCCGCCCGTCGCGGGCGCCCTGCTGCTGGCGCTCGACCGCCTCGGCGTCGACGTCGACGAGGCTGCCGTCGCCGCCGGTCTCCCGTTCCAGGCACCCGAAGGAAGGAGCGCCCCATGGGCGCCATCGCCCTCGAAGGCGTGAGCAAGGTCTTTCCCGGCGGCGTGGTCGCCGTCGACGACGTCGCGCTGGAGATCGGCGACGGCGAGTTCATGGTGCTGGTCGGCCCGTCGGGGTGCGGGAAGTCGACGCTGCTGCGGATGATCGCCGGGCTGGAGGGCGTGTCGAGCGGCACGATCCGGATCGGGGACCGCGACGTGACCGAGGTCGCCCCGCGCAGCCGCGACCTGGCCATGGTGTTCCAGAACTACGCGCTCTACCCGCACATGAAGGTGTGGGACAACCTCGCGTTCGCGCTCAAGCTGCGCCGCACGCCCAAGGCGGCGATGCGCGAGCAGGTCGGCGCGGTCGCCGGCGTGCTGGGGCTGAAGGAGCTGGTCGAACGCAAGCCGGGCGCGCTGTCGGGCGGTCAGCGCCAGCGCGTCGCGATCGGGCGGGCGATGGTGCGCGAGCCGCAGGCGTACCTGATGGACGAGCCGCTCTCCAACCTCGACGCCAAGCTGCGCGTCGGGATGCGGGCGGAGCTGGCGCGGCTGCACGACCGGCTCGGCGTCACGACCGTCTACGTGACGCACGACCAGGTCGAGGCGATGACGCTCGGCGACCGCGTCGCGGTGCTGCGCGACGGCACCGTGCAGCAATGCGACACGCCCGAGCGGCTGTTCGAGGCGCCGGCGAACGTGTTCGTCGCGGCGTTCATGGGCTCGCCGGCGATGAACCTCGTCGCCGGCGAGGCGCACGACGGCGTGCTGCGGCTCGCGGGCGTCGAGATCCCGCTCGCCGGGCCGCGCCACGAGGGCGCCGTGATCGCCGGCGTGCGGCCCACGGACCTCAAGCCGGCCGGGCCCGAAACCGACCCGGGGCTGCCGCGGCTGCGCGTGGAGCTCGAGGTGGTCGAGCGGCTCGGCGCCGAGAGCCACGTCATCTTCCCGGTCGACGCGCAGAAGCTGGCGGGCGCGGCGGCGGAGGCCGCGGACGAGGCGACCGAGGAGAGCGAGGCGACGCTGCTCGCGGCCGACAACCGCGCGCGGTTCACGGCGCGGGTCGAGGGGCGGCGGCGGTTCACGCCCGGCGAGGCGGTCGAGTTCACGGTGCCGCCCGACGCCCTCCACCTGTTCGATCCGGAGACGGGCGAAGCCCTGCGATGAGCATCCCGCCGCTCGCGGGCCTGTTCGGCTACGAGGAGGCGTCGCGACCCGGGTTCTCGGTCGCCGGGTCCGCGCAGCGGCTGTGGCGGCTTGCGTACGCGCACCGGCGCCTGCACGCGCTCGCGGTCGACGCGCTCCCGTGCACGCCCGAGTGGGAGGTCAAGTGTGCGCTCGGGCTGCACTGCTGGCTCGACGCCGAGCACGCGACCGCGCTCGAGCGCAGAGTGAACGAGCTGCGCCACCCGTCCGTGGATGTCAGCAAGGCGCCCGATCCGGCGCTGGCGCTGGTGTTCGACGAGCTCGCCCACGCGCGCGACACCTGGGAGCTGCTCGCCGGCGCGTACGTGGTCGTGCGCGCGGCCATGACCGACGGCATGGCCGCCTACCTCGCGACCGCCAACCCGCTGGCCGACCACCCGTCGGTCCGGCTCGTGGAGGCCGCGGTGCGCGACGCCGGGCGCGCGGTCGCGTGGGGCCGCGCGGCGGCAGCGGCCGTGCCCGCGACCGGCGACTGGCCGGAGACAGTCGCCGCGCTGGTCGACGCCGCCGGCGGGCTGCTCGGCGACGCGCCGCCGGGCGACCCACCCGACGCGGCGGCGCTGCGATCCGCCGCGTGCCCAGCCGAGCCCGACCGCGTCGTGCGCCGCGACGCGCGCTTCGCCGACCCGTTCAACCAGTCGGCGCTGATCGACGAGTACTGCGACGACGAGGAGCGGCCGGCCGACGAGCGCGCGTACGCGCTGGCCTACAAGCGCCTGCGCGAGATGGACGTCCCGGAGTGGATGGCGCCGATCATCGCCGACTCCGGCGACCAGCCGTTCGAGCGCCGGCGCGAGCTGAGCCGGCAGCTGTGGGACGAGACGCGGCACGCGATGATGGGCCAGGTCGCGCTCGAGCGCCAGGGCGTCCCGTTCCACGCGTTCCCGATCGACGTCCAGGGCTCGACGGCGCTCAACACGCGCTTCACGCCGCGCGAGGCGCACCTGCTGCTGTGGGTGATCGAGCAGGACCTGATGGCCGCGGCGACCGGCAAGAAGCACGAGCTCGAGGTCGCCGCGCTGCACGGCGACCCGCTGCTGATGACGTTCCAGGACTTCGACTGGGCCGACGAGGTCCTCCACGCCCGCACCGGCCGGCGCTGGATCGTCGCCGAGTTCCCCAGCCGCGACGAGGCAGAGGCCGCGGCGCGCGACGTCTGGCGCCGCTACGACGAGGTCGCCGCCGAGCTGGAGCAGCGCTCCGAGCAGGCCGAGTGG
>DATHJG010000868.1:0-2812 GCA_035489875.1 Solirubrobacteraceae bacterium
AGCCCGGGCGCGAGCAGCATCATCACGCGCGCGCCGTCCTCGACCAGCTTGTGGCAGGAGCGGGCGAGCCCGCCGCCCGGGAGGCCGGAGGCGAGCTGGCCGTGGCCGGTCGCCGCGGCGGAGTCGGGCAGGCTCATCGCGGGCGCTCCAGGAGCACCGCCTGCCAGCCGTCGCCGAGCCGTTCGACGGGCGTGAAGCCGGCGCTCGCGTAGAGCGCGACGACGGCGTCGCGCCCGGACTCGACGAAGCCGGACGCGATCACATGGATCACCGCGGGCGCAAGCGTCGCGGCGATCGGCGCGTGGATCGGCGGCGGGACGTTGGCGGCGAGCGTCGGCGCGGGGGGCGGCGCGACCGCCGCGAGGTCGAGCTGGAGCGCCTCGACGGGCGTGCCGTTGCGCTCGGCGTTGCGCCTGCTGGCGGCGACGCTCTGCGGCTCGTGATCGACAGCGAAGACCGGCGCGCCAACCGAGCCGCGCCGCGGCGATCGCGAGCACCCCGGCGCCGCAGCCGAGGTCGGCG
The DNA here is from genome assembly GCA_035489875.1 of Solirubrobacteraceae bacterium. Taxonomy (GTDB): domain Bacteria; phylum Actinomycetota; class Thermoleophilia; order Solirubrobacterales; family Solirubrobacteraceae; genus DASQMT01. The sequence goes on from DATHJG010000868.1 coordinate 523, forward strand.
AACGGGCCGCCAGGATCGAGCGCGAGCAGCAGCTCGAGGCACATCCGGGTCGTCGGGTGCGCGCCGGTCCCAAACGCCCGGCAGCGGACTCGATCACGAGCTCGGGGACGCCGCCGTCGCCCGGCGGGTCGTGCGGCGAGGGGATCCGGAGCCGCCCGGCGACCTCCCACGCGCGACCGTAGCGGCGGCGGCGCTCGAGCGGGTCGTCGGGGACCTCGTCCTCCGTCCAGTCGGACGTCCCGGCGGCTGCCTCGAGCTCGTCGCGCGGCGGGAGGGCGCCGGCGTACTCGTAGAACGACGCCTCCGTGCGGCCGCCGGGCAGCTCCCGCTCGTGCACGCCGCGCGGGAGGAGCGGGACGAGGGCGTCGACGGCGTGCTCCGCCGCTTGGGTCGGGAGGATGAACGCGACGCGAAGCATCGTGGTCCGCGACCCTGTCCGTTGCGACGAGCCCAGCCGCGGTGTACGTCAACGGCAGCATCGAGGGGCGGGTTCGGCCGGTTCCGCGGTGCGCGGGAGAGCGAGCCGGCGCGGGAGGGCCATGGACAACGTCGCATTCGGGCGCCGCTCACCGGCGCGTGCGACGTTGTACCGAAATGCCATGGACAACGTCGCATCCGCGCCTCGCTCGGGGGCTGGTGCGACGTTATGCATGCGCACCCGGGACCCGGCGCCTCACCCGACCCCTCCCCCTCGATGGCGCAGATGACGTGCAGCACGAACGATCCCAGCCGTCAACGACGGTTGACAATTCCAGAAACGTCAATGTAGGTTGACGACGACCATGACACAGGCAACCGACCTCGCCGACGCCACCGCGAGCCGCGACCCGGCCATCGGCCTCGCCGCCGTCGCCTCCCTGCGCAGGCTGCTCGAGTCGCTCGAGACGCTCCAGGTCGCGAACGCACGCGAGCAGGGGTGGAGCTGGCAGCAGATCGCGGAGGTGCTCGGCGTGAGCAAACAGGCGGTGCACAAGAAGCATGGCGGACGGCGGCGGATCGGAAGGGGCGCTGATGTTCGAGCGGTTCACCAAGGAGGCGCGCGCGGTCGTGCTGCTCGCTCAGGATGAGGCGACGGCGCTGGAGGCCAACTGCTCCGTCGCCGCGGCCAGACCGCGCAGGCGGTCCGAGTCGCGGTCATGGCGGCGCGCACGCGAGCGGCTTGAGCCGCGCTGGCGGCGGCTGCGGCACGCCGGCGCGCACGTCGCGCCCCCAAGCGCAGCTCGAGCCGCCCGCAACGCCTGCGGTACGACGCGCTCACCGTTGCGCCTTCAAACGCGCAGTTCGAGCCGGGCCGGCGTTGGTGAGGGCAGCGCCGGCGATGGTCAGGGCAGCGCCGGCGTGCCCGCGGCGTCGCGGACGATGAGGCCGTCGCGGGCGAGGCCGGCCAGGGCGCGCTCGAGGCGCTCGGGGTCGAGCGCGGGTAGCGCCCGGTCCTCGAGGAGCGCGGCGACGATGCGACCGCGCGCGTAGCGGTCGGTGTCCTCGAAGCGCGGGCGTGGCGCGGCCGCGGGCGGCGCGGCGGCCGGCGCGCCGGCGCTCGTGCACCACGCCGCGACCGGGCACGCGTCGCAGCGCGGGGCGCGCGCCGTGCAGACGGTCGCGCCGAGCTCGATCATCGCCTGGTTCCACGCAGCCGCCCGCCGAGGCGGGAGCAGCTCCGCGGCACGCGCGGCGAGCGGGCGCGGCGTGCGCCGGCGCCCGTCCCAGCGCTCGATCACGCGGCGGGCGTTGACATCGACGGCCGCACGCTGCGCGTCCCACGCGAACGAGGCGATCGCAGCGGCCGTGTACGGCCCGACGCCCAGGAGCTCGGTCAGGTCCGCCGGCCAGCCGCGCGCGGCCACCACGCGCGCGGCGGCCTGGAGCGCGAGCGCGCGGCGGTTGTAGCCGAGGCCGCTCCAGGCGGCGAGCACGTCGCGCGCGGGCGCCGCCGCCAGCGCCGCGGGGTCGGGAAAGCGCGCGAGGAACGCCTCGTAGTACGGCACCACCCGCGCGGCCTGCGTCTGCTGCAGCATCACCTCGGAGACCAGCAGCGCATACGGGTCCCGGGTCGATCGCCACGGCAGCGGCCGGCGCACGGCGTCGTACCACACGAGCAGCGCGTCCGCCCGGTCGCTCACGGCGTGGGCTCGCGGATCTCGGCCTTCGCAATGAAGTGCACCGCGGCCGCGTCGCGGTCGGTGAACGACAGGATGTGCAGCCAGCCCGTCAGCGGGCCGTCCGGGAGCTCGAACAGCGCGTGGAGCTCGAGCGGCACGACCCCGCCGGCGTCCCGGTAGCCGTCCCACGT
>DATHJG010000869.1:0-2294 GCA_035489875.1 Solirubrobacteraceae bacterium
TCGACGCTCGCCTCGATCGAGGCCTTCCAGGCGATCTGGATGCTGAGCCTCGGCCTGTTCGGGATCTGCCTCCTCATGATCGCCTACCTCGCGATCCGCTCGGGGTTCGTGCCCAAGGTCTTCGGGATCCTGGTCGGCATCGCCGGGCTGGGCTACATCGCCGACACGGCCGGGGTCACGTTCGTCGACGGCTTCGCGCCGATCTTCGGCAACTTCGGCTTCGTTGGCGAGGTCGCGATCATCGTCTGGCTGCTCATCAAGGGTCGCAAGCTCTCCCGGATCTGACCCACCTCACGGAACGGGGCGGGCACGACGCCCGCCCCGTTCCTTCATCAGCACCTCGCCTCAGAAGGAGCCTCACCCATGAACAGCATCTCGCTCGTCGAAAGCACCAGCACCATGAAGGCGGTCGTATCACGGCACTACGGCCCGCCGGAGAGCCTCACCGTCGAAAGCATCCCGCGACCGGTCCCCGGCCCGGCCGAGGTCCTCGTCCGGAATCACGCCTCGGTGGTGACGGCCGCGGTCGTCGAGGCGCGACGCGGGCTGCCCCTGGCCCGGCTCTACTTCGGTCTCACCGGCCCGAAGTGGCCCGTGCTCGGCACGAACTTCTCCGGTGTGGTCGAGGCCGTCGGCGATTCGGTCACCCGCTTCGCCGTCGGCGATCGCGTCGTCGGCGTCAAGGTGGCCGGGTTCGGGGCGCATGCGCAGTACCTCGCCGTCGATCAGGATGCCGTGATCGCCCTGGCTCCGACTGCGCTGTCCGACAGCGAGGCGGTCGCGGTCTTCGACGGCGCCATCACCGCGCTGCCGTTCCTCCGGGACGGTGCCCGCCTCGCAACCGGCCAGTCGATCCTCATCAACGGCGCCGCCGGTGCGATCGGATCCGCCGCCATCCAGCTGGCCAAGCACCTCGGAGCCCACGTCACCGCGGTCTGCAGCGCGGGGAACCGGGATACGGTGCGCTCGCTCGGTGCGGACGTCGCCATCGACTACGCGACCGAGGACTTCACGCGCGCCCGCGACCGCTACGACGTCGTGTTCGACACGGTGGCGAAGAGCTCGTTCCTGCGCAGCAGGCGGTCACTCACGCGCGACGGCATCTATCTCACGACCGTGCCGTCGCCGGTGATCCTCGCGCAGATGGCGTTCACGTCGCGCTTCCGGCGGCGGAAGGCGGCGATCCTGTTCACCGGGCTCGCCAAGCCGGAGGCCATGGCGCGGGATCTCGTCACGATCGGCGACCTCGCCCAGCGCGGGATCGTCGTCCCGGTGATCGGCGCGGTCCACGCGATGGAGGACGCCGCCGAGGCGCATCGCCTCGTGCAGTCCGGGCACAAGCGGGGCAGCGCGGTCCTGACCTTCTAGTCGGCGGCCGCCTGATCGGTGGAGTTCACCATCGCGTGCGCGGCACGCTCGAGGTAATCCCAGAGCATCGAATCCTGCAACGGGGCCAGCTCGAGCGTGTCGACCGCGGCGCGCATGTGCCGAAGCCAGCGGTCGCGGGCGTCGGGCGTGACCGCGAACGGCAGGTGCCGCATCCGGAGCCGCGGGTGCCCGCGTTCCTCGCTGTAGGTGCCTGGACCGCCCCAGTACTGCTCGAGGAACCCGGTGAGGCGCTGGATCGCGCCCTCGAGATCGGGCTGCTCCGGGTACATCGGCATGAGCACCTCATCGGTGCGCACGCCGTCGTAGAACGCGCGCACGAGCTTCTCGAACGTCGCGCGGCCGCCGACCTCGGCCCAGAAGCTGCCACCGACGGGCTCGCCGCCCTGTCCCATCCGCAGAGTGAGGTCGCTCATGGCTCCGGCTTCGTGGCACGCTTCGCGGCACGCTGGCTCTTGGCGGATTCGTCCGCCGGCTTCAACGCGACCGGAAGCTGCGCCGTCTTCGGCGGCCGGGCGCCGCGCACCGAAGCCGCGCCCTCGTATCCGGTCAGCACGATCGAGTTGAGCTTGGGCAGCTTGACGCCCATGTCGTCGAGGGCACGCTTGAGGCGGGCGCGCAGCTCACGGGCGATGTCGTCCTTCGATCCGGCGCGCACCTTGACGACCAGCCGGATGACGACCGCCTCGGCCGACACCGACTCGATGCCCCAGATCTCCGGCTTCTCCAAGATGAGGCGCTTCCACTTGGGTTCGTCGCGCAGCGCGATCGCGGTATCGAGGATCTGGGTCTGGACGGCCTCGACATCGGCCTCGTAGGGCACGGCGAGGTCGATGATGACGCGCGCCCAACCCTGCGACAGGTTGCCGACCCGCAGGATCTCGCCGTTGCGCACGAACCAGAGCGTC
>DATHJG010000870.1:0-2708 GCA_035489875.1 Solirubrobacteraceae bacterium
CGTCCTCTACTCCTTGCTGCCCGGCGCAGTGAACGCGCACCTCGGCGCCGGCGATCGCATCCGTCCCGGGCATCCAGGCGGCGGGGCGCCAGCCGAGTAGGTCCGGCGGCTGTCGGTCGAATCCCACCGATTCAGCCAGCTCCTCGGCTTGGCTGCTGCCCACGCCTGTGCGCAGCAGCGCGCCTAGGTGGCGCCAGACGAGCGAACCCGCGCTGTAGGCGCGTCCAGGCGGCACATCGCCAGAGCAGGCGCCGGCTTTGCGCCGGCGCCTGATCTGGATCATGCGTTCAGTCCTCGTGGGCTCCGGGCTACGACTTGGGGACGGGCCCAAAGCCCGGCGGAGGCTCCCGGTGCTGGGTCGCCTGTTCGTAAGCCGACGCGATCTTCACGATCGTCCGCTCGTCGAACGGCATCCCGAGGAAGTCGATGCCGACCGGGAGTCTGGCCGGGATCGGTCCTACGAGGCGCCCCTCGGGCTGTACGGGGTCGTGCACTCGGTCGTACACGTGCGTGGTGAAGCCCGCGGGGACGCTGATCGCAGGGAAGCCTTGCTGGCCAAGCAGGTTCCACGCCTGGTGGGATCTGTCGTTCTTGTCCGGCTCCACGGGCGCCTTGATGAGGGCAGGCGGGATGTTCCCTGTCGGGTAGGTCAAGGCGTCCAGGTTCATGAGCGCCATGCACTGGCTCACGATCTGCTGGATCGTCGACCGATCGAAGGTACGGCCGCTCATGTCATACGTCGTGGCTATGTCCGCGCTCACCAGGGTCGCCCTCACGTCCCTGAAGCGGTTGTTGACGAAGTTGTCGGTGTAGAAGCGCGACTTGTTGACGAGATCCGTGAGCGTCTTGATGTTGGCGTCGCCGCGTGCGAGCAGATAGCGGTTCATCTTGTACTTGGTCTCTCCCGTCGCACCGCCCCCCGGTCCGAAGTTGCGGATTGTGGGCCCGTTCGCCACGTTTACCGGACGGAAGAGCATGTCGAGCAGTGTCCGGATCTGGTCGGTTCCCGTCGGGAACAGGTTCGGAAGCTGTCGGACGAAGAGGGAGTTGCGCGTCACCGGTGCGTACTTGTCGATGCAGTCCTGCATGAGCGCTCCCTCTGCGCCCGGGTCGACGATCGTCGCTCCTAGCCGGCGCAGGTCCGCGACCGCTCGGTCGACGATGTCGATGCTCTGAACGTCGGCCTCGGTGAACAGGCTCTTGTTCATGTACTCGCGCACCACGCCGATGCGCATGCCCTGCAGCGGCTTGCTCTTGTTGCGTGATGCGGACGGAACGTATGTCGCGGGCTTGCGTCCGATGCTCCAGGTGGTCAGCTCGTCGGCGGGGTCGTATCCGGCCGTGACGTCCAGGACCTTCGCGACGTCGATCGCCGTCTTGCAGATTCCGCCTTGACGGTCACTCAGGCCCTCTCCGTTCAGCGATCCGAAGCGACTGTTCAGGCCTTGGGACTGCGAGAGCCCGACGACGTTGTTGAGCCGCGACGGCATGCGGATCGACGGTCCGCCCTCCTCACCGAGTGAGCATGTGACCATGTTCGTCGCCACCGACGAGGCCGATCCTCCGCTTGAACCGCCCACGTCCCGATCCGTCGCGTAGGGGTTGCACATCGTCCCGCCGAAGGCGCTCCGGCTACCGGAGGCGTACTCGCCCATGTTCGCCTTGGCGAGGATGATGCCGCCGGCGTCTCGGACGCGCTTCACGACGGTCGCGTCATGCGGCGGACGGTCGTTCGCATAATCCGCGTCCGCGCCGGACGTCGTGCGCAGGTCCACGGTGTCGAGCATGTCCTTGACGCTGAAGACCACGCCATGCATGGGGCCGACCAGCCTGCCGGTGCGCTTGAAGTACGCATCCTGCGCTGCTGCGACCTCAAGGGCGTCAGGCATGCTGCCGGCGTCATCCACGGAGTCGGTCATGCTCCGCGCCTTGCGGGCATCGAAGCCCCATGCCAGTCGACGCGCGGGTCGGAGGTTCAAAGTCATCAGTGCATTGATCTGGCCTGCGTCCGGGATCGCGCTGACCGGGCCAAGGATCCCCTGCGGCTCGTCGACGCACGTGCCGTTGTAGGCCTTGATGCGCGCCAGATAGCCCGTGACGATCTCGGTGACGGTCACCTGGCGCCGCAAGATCGCCGTCTGGAGGTCAGCGATGCTCGCTTCCTCCACCCGAAAGGAGGTCGGCCGGCCCGTACCGGAATCCGCGATCGCGGACCCTGGTGCAACACCCGCGCTGAGCAACACCGCGAGCAGACCGACAAGCACGGCATGCCTCCATCGATGTCGACCAGCGCTGGCCACTGGCACGCGCGCACACAAGGTCCCCATGAGCAATCCCTTCCCGATCTTCGTGACCGGCTCCGTTGGCCGGGGGAGCAAATACGCCCGGCCATCGAGAACCAATGGACTGCGCGTACAAGCAGCGTCGACGGCCGGGCCAGAGCGCGGGCCGCCGACAGCACCGGCGCCTACAGCACCGACGGCGCCACCTGGATCACGATCGGCCAGGCGGTTGTGCCGCAGGCCGCGGAGTTCGAGGACGTCGGCGTGTTCGTGACGTCGCACGCGACCGCGCTCGGGCGCGGCGTGTTCGACGGGCTGCGGGTGGAGGGCTGATCCGACGTCAGGTGGCGCGCAGCGGGCGCAGGTCTCGTGCGCCCCTCTCAGGAAGGCAGACCTTGTCTCTGACCGGATGACGTTCCGTGTCCT
>DATHJG010000871.1:0-2288 GCA_035489875.1 Solirubrobacteraceae bacterium
CAGCAGGCCGACCGTGAGGTCGGTCCCCGGGCCTTCGTAGTGGAGCGCGTCGAAGCGACGCTCGCTCAGTCGCTCGGCGCTGGTGACGAGCGTGTCGGCGCGCGCGCGCCACGTGGCGATCGGGTCGTCCTCGTCGAGTCGCAGCACGTGCAGCAGCTCGCGCTCGAGCCGCTCCAGCCGCTCGGCCGGGTCGAGCTCGGGGAAGACGAGGTCCGCCCACACCTGGGTCGGGCACGGGCAGATCGTCCAGTTGGTCGTGCGGTCGTTGACGACCTTGATCCCCTCCCGCACGGTGGGCAGCCGATCCTTGCCGACCCGCGCGGGATCGAGGTCGGCCATCAGCCCCGGCGCGCTCGGTCCGGAGAGCGCGACCCGCGCGGCGCGCTGGTCGCCGAGCGCGAGGACCCGCTGGCCGTACCAGGGGGGGACGAACTCGAGCGTTTCCTCGCGCGCGTGCTCGATGCGGGCGCGCTTGACGTGCGGGTCGAACCAGCCGACGTCCACGAACTTCGCGCCGTGGCGGTAAGCGCTGCCGGCGAGCGCCCGCACCAGGTACTCCTTGCCCGGCTCGCAGCCGATCGCGACGATCTGTTCCGGCTGAACGTTGGCTCCGAAGCCGACGACCAGGTCGGCGAAGCGGGCGAGGGTGGCGTCGTCCATGACGGCCAGGGTACGAGACGATTCGCTACCGTAGTCCGTCCTCTCGGAGGGGTGCGAGAGTGGTTGAATCGGGCGGTCTCGAAAACCGTTGTGCGGGCAACCGTACCGAGGGTTCGAATCCCTCCCCCTCCGCTGATGCGCTCACTCGTCGCGGCGCACGTCGATCGTGAGTCCGGTCTCGCGCTCGGAGACCTCCCAGAGGCGGGCGATCGCGGTGTCCGCGCCGGGCCGGAGGATCGGCCTGCGGACCGGGGGGCCGTTGTTGAAGAACCGCGGCGCGTAGAACTCCCCGCCCTTGGCCGCGGGATCGGTCGCCGCTCGCAACTGCGGGCGGGCGCCCTCCTCGGGCGACATGCCCGTGCTGCCGGCGAGCCGGTGGAAGAACCGCTGGGACCGGCCGCCGCCGGTCTCCCGCACGCTCACCGCCTGGAGGTCGGTGTTGGACAGGCCGGGGTGCGCGATGAGGCTCGCCGCCGGCGCGCCCGCCTCTTCGAGCCGCCGCTGCAGGCCGATGCCGAAGTGGTAGTTCGCCAGCTTGGCCTGGCCGTACGCCCGCCACGGGCCGTACTTGCCCTCGAGGTTCGGGTTGGCCGGGTCGACCGCCCGGCCGATGTGGTGCGCGGTGCTCGTCACCGTGACGATGCGGGCGGCGTCCGCACGCAGCAGCGCCGGCATCAGCAGCGCGGTGAGCGCCCAGTGGCCGAGGTGGTCCACCGCGAACTGCAGCTCGAACCCGTCGACCGTGCGGCGTTCCGGGATGCCCATCACGCCGGCGTTGTTGACGAGGATGTCCAGCGTCTCGTGTGCGGCCAGGATCTGCTCGGCGGCCGCGCGCACCGACGCCTGCGACGCCAGGTCGAGCGCGACCACCTCCAGCGACGACTCGGGCGCTCCCCGGCGGATGTCGGTGACCGCCTCGGTGGCCTTGTCGAGGTTGCGGACCGCCATGACCACGTGCGCGCCCGCCGATGCGAGCGCGCGCGCGGTCTCGAGACCGAGGCCGCCGTTGGCGCCGGTCACGACTGCTGTTCGTCCTGCCTGGTCCGGGATGTCGGCAGCGGTCCAGGTCACGTGCTCCCCCTCGGGTCTATGGTTTGAACACGAGGATGCTGACGCCATCGCCGACCGTCTGCGAGTCCGTGAGGCGCAGGCGCTTCTTGTCGCTCGTCTCGCCGAACAGGCGCTTGCCGCTGCCGAGGACGACCGGGAAGACCATCAGCCGCAGCTCGTCGACGAGGTCGTTCTCGATCAGCGCCTGCACGAGCTGGACGCTGCCGTGGACCACGATGTCCCCGTCGAGCTCCTGCCTGACCTTCGCGACCGACTCGGCCAGGTCGCCGTCGAGCACCGTCGAGTTGGTCCACTCGGGGTTCGACAGGGTCGAGGAGACGACGTACTTCGGCATCGAGTTGAACTTGTCCGCGAACTCGCCGTCGCGCTCCGGCCAGGCCGCGGCGAAGCCCTCGTAGGTCACGCGCCCGAGCAGCAGGGCGTCGGCCTCGAGCGCCTCGTCGAGCTTGAACTTGTCGCCCTCGGCGCCGCGCTCGAACTCGAAGCTCCAGCCGCCGTGCCGGAAGTCCTCGGCTCCGCCGGGGTCCTCGACGACGCCGTCGAGCGAGATGAACTCG
>DATHJG010000872.1:0-4326 GCA_035489875.1 Solirubrobacteraceae bacterium
GCCCCTTCAGCGCCGCGCCGGAGCCGATGAACGTCTCCACGTAGGAGTCGGCCGGATTCGTCAGGACGCGCTCAGGCGTGTCGTACTGGGCAATCTGCGAGCCCTCGCGCAGCACCGCGATGCGGTCTCCCATCTTGATCGCCTCGTCGATGTCGTGGGTGACGAACACGATCGTCTTCTTGATCTCGGACTGGAGGCGCAGGAACTCGTTCTGCAGGCGGTCGCGCGTGATCGGGTCGATCGCGCCGAACGGCTCGTCCATCAGCAGGATCGGCGGGTCGGCGGCCATCGCGCGGGCGACGCCGACGCGCTGCTGCTGGCCCCCGGAGAGCTCCTTCGGGTAGCGCTTGCGGAACTCCGCGGGGTCCATGTTGACCGTCTCGAGCAGCTCGTCGACGCGCTCCGCGACGCGGCGCTTGTCCCAGCCGAGCATGCGCGGCACCGTGGCGATGTTCGCCGCGATCGTCTGGTGCGGGAAGAGGCCGATCTGCTGGATCACGTAGCCCATGCGCCTGCGCAGGGCGTCCGGGTTCGCGCCCGTCACGTCGTCCCCGTCGACGAGGATCCGGCCGCTGGTCGGCTCGATCAGCCGGTTGATCAGGCGCAACGTGGTCGACTTGCCGCATCCCGACGGCCCGACGAGGATCACGATCTCGCCCTCCGGGATGTCCATCGTGAGCTCGTCCACGGCGGGCCGGTCCTGGCCCGGGAAGCGCTTGGTCAGGCGATCGAGGTGGATCATCGTCCTGAGCCCGTCGTTCGCTGCGTGGTCGGTCAACGGATGCCTCGCGATGTGGTGGCCTTGCCCAGCCCCATGAAGACGACGTCGAAGAGCAGCGCGAGCACGATGACGCCCAGCACCCCGCCGAGCACCAGGTTGATCGCCGTGGCGCTGCCGATGCGGGCCAGGCCCGAGAAGATGTCCTCGCCGAGCCCGGGCCCGTTGACGGCCGCGGCGATGGCCGCGATCCCGATCAGCAGCAACGCCGACACGCGGATACCGGTGAGGACGACGGGCCAGGCCAGCGGCAGCTCGATCCGCAGCAGCCGGCGCGCGGCGCCCATGCCCATGCCGCGCGCGGACTCCGTGACGGCGGGATCGACGCTGCGCAGGCCGGTGACGGTGTTGCGCACGATCGGCAGGAGCGCGTACATCACGAGCGCGACGACCGTCGGCTCGTAGCCGAGGCCGAAGATCGGGATGAACATCGCCAGCAACGCGAAGGACGGGATGGTCAGGAACGTCCCAACGATCGCGAGCACGACCGTGGCGGCCCGCTCGCGCCGGTAGACGGCCACGCCCAGCCCGATCCCGATCAGCGCGGCGATCGCGAGCGCGACCGCGACCACCTGGGCGTGCTCGATCGCGAGCTCGATCAGGTGGTCCTTGCGCAGGGACAGGTAATCGAGGAACTTGCTCATGACGACCGTGGCGTGGCGCTGATGCCGGCCAGCGGGGCGACGGGAGCGCCCAGCCGTGCCGAGAGCGCGTCGGCGACCCGCTTGATCACCGGACCCGCGTCCTCGACGCGCGTCGCGAAGCGGAAGCGCGGCGCCGACACGTTCACGGCGGCCACGATGTGACCCCGCATCCCGCGGACCGGCGCGGCAACCGCGATCAGACCCGGCTCGAACTCCTCGTCCACGATCGCCCAGCCGCGCGCCCGCGACGCGACGATCCGCTCGTGCAGCTCCGCCGCGGTGCGCGGCGAGTTGCGGGCGGCCCGCTCCAGCTCGCCGCCGCCGAACAGCGCCTCGAGCGCCGCGAGGTCAGCGTCGAGCAGCAGCGCCCGCCCGGAGGCCGTGCAGTGGGCGGGGACGCGGCGCCCGGTCCAGCCCGCGGCGCGGATCGAGTGCGGCGGCTGCTCCGAGAGGAGCGTGAGCACGCCGGGGCCACGGGAGACGGAGAGGTGGGCGGTCTCGCCGAGCCGCGCGACGAGCTCGGCGAGCAGCGGCGGCGCGGCGGTCAGGAGACGCTGGTCGCCGGCGCGGGCGGCGAGCGCGAACAGCTCCCAGCTCAGCGAGTACTTCAGCGTGTCGGGATCGCGCTCGACGAAGCCGGTATCCGCGAGCACGCGAAGCACGCGTGAGACCTGGCTCTTCTCCCGCCCGGTCAGCGCGACGATCCGCATGACCGTCAGGCCGCCGCCGGCCACCGCCTCGTCGCTGCCGAGCACGGTCAGGAGCGCCAGGCCCTTCGCGAGACTTGATGTGCCATCTGCCACGACGGTTGCGAACCGTACAACGGAGGTGCGTTTAGCGCAACGGTCAGAGCTCGGACGCGTACTCGCGGTACTCCGGCTTCAGCGTCGGGTCGGTCCCGAAGTACGCGTGCTTGGACATGTCCGCGGAGTAGCGGCTGCCGGCCGGCGTGCGGCCGAGCGCCTCCGCCATCGCACGGATGTGATGCGGCGCGGCGCCGCAACAGACGCCGAGGTAGCGCACGTCCAGCTCGTACGCGGCCCGCGCGAACTCGGCGATCTCGTAGCGGTTGCATGTGAAGGGGTCCAGGGCCGTCGGGAAGGCCCGGTCGTCCGGCAGCGCGGCGGCGCCGTCGGGATCGCGCAGCGACTGGAAGCTCGGCTCCTCGTCGTTCGTCCGGTAGGGAACGGGGAGTGCGGCCAGATGCCCGGGCACGGCCGCGCGGATGTCGGCGAGCAGCGGCAGCATCGTCCGCGGCCCGCGGCTGCAGTTGAGGCCGACCACGTCCGCGCCGGCGTCCTTGAGCCGGCGGCACGCCTCGGCCGGCGAGTGGCCCTCGCGGGTCTCGGGGCGGCGATGGACGGCGAGCGTGATGACGGCCGGCAGACCGGCATCCTTGATCACCTCGGTCGCGAGGATCGCCTCGCCGAGCCAGGAGAACGTCTCGCCGATCACGAAGTCCACGCCGGCGTCCGCCGCCCAGCCCACCTGCTCCTCGAACATCCCCCGCACCGCGTCCGCGGACGCGCTGCCGGTGTAGACGTTCGTGTTGCAGACGTCGCCGGCGAGCAGGCTCCCGGTCTCGCGAGCGACCTCGCGCGCGAGCGCGAGCGCCTGGCGGTTGATCGCCTCGAGCAGGTCCTCCTTGCCGATCAGCCGGAGCTTCTCGCGATGGGCGTAGTAGGTGAAGGCCTCGACGACGTCCGAGCCCGCGTGCACGAACTCCCGATGCAGCTCGCTCACCTTCTCCGGGTGCTCGAGCACGACCTCCGGCACGAAGCCACCAGCCTGGAGGTAGCCGCGCCGCTCGAGCTCGAAGAGGTATCCCTCGGCGCAGATGACAGCGCCCTGGTCGAGGCGCTCGAGCAGGCCCCCTGTCGTCGGTTCACCCATCGAACGCTCCTCCGCCATTTGTCTCACCGATTACAACCACCGTTGTGTGCACCCTACCTCGTGATGCGTTCTTCGCAACTCCAGTTGCGGGTTCGCCGCCGCGATCGAGGCCGCGGGACGGTATGAGGCGGCGCGCGGCCCGGCGCGGGCGTGGCTGTGCGGGATCGCGGCGCACAAGCTGACCGACTCGGCGCGGCGCCGGCGCGTGGCCGACGACGCGCGCCGCCGGGTCGGGATGCCGGTCTGGCGGCTGGACGACGGCGCGCGCGACCCGCGGGGCGCCGCTGATGGGCGCGCCCTTCGATCAGCTCGAGCGGGACCTCGTCGCCGCCGCCCAGCGCCGGGCGAAGCCCGCGCGGCGGCCGCGGTCGGCGCTCGTCGCGCCGCTGAGCGCGGGCCTGGCGCTCGGATGCGCGGCGGCGGCCGCCGCGGCGACGTACCTCGCGGTCGCGGCGTCCGGGATCGCGCCGGTCCGCGACAGCGCGCTGCCGCCCGAGCAGCGCGTCGCGCCCGGATCGGCGCAGCTGCTCGACCTGCGCGCCGCCGACCCGGACCCCGGCGCCGACCCGTGGGGCATGCGGCTATCGCGCTCGCAGGCCGTCCTGCTGTGCGGGACGGTCGGCCAGGTCGCGGACGGCACGCTGGGCGTCGTCGGCCTCGACGGCCGCTTCCGCTCGCTGCCGGACGCGAACGCCGACGCGTGCGGCGAGGAGGTTCCCGGCGGCGTGTCGCTGCTCGGCACGCGGATCTTCGACGCCGACCGCCACCGCGACGTGCGCACCGTGATCAACGGCGTCGCCGGTCCGGATCTCGAGCGGGTGACGATCTCGATCCGCGGCGGCCCGGCGCGCGCGGTCGAGCACTCGCCCGAGGGCGCCTTCCTGCTGGCAGCCCGCGGGTACCCGGATGTGCTCCGGCCCGGCCGTGCCGGCGGCTATCTCACGCTGACGGGGGCAGAGGCGAGCGTCGCCGGCCTCAGCATCGAGGCGGGCGGCCGCGTCAGCCGGCTCG
>DATHJG010000873.1:0-2760 GCA_035489875.1 Solirubrobacteraceae bacterium
GATCCGCACCGGCAGCTCGGCGATCCAGGCGGCCATGATCCGCTCGATCCGGTTCTGGAAGATCCCGAGCGAATACGGATGACGCGTCGGGAAGTCGCTCATGTCCATCACGGTCGTGCCGAACGTCGCGGCCTGAGCCACCTGACCCTCCGCGAGGAACCGATCGGCGACCCCGCGCTGATCCAGCACCTCGATCGTGCGCGCGTGAATTCCGCCGGCCCGCGAGTCGACGAAGACGTGATCGGGACGCCGCTCGACGACCGCGACGTCGACCTTCGCCAACGCCAACTCAGCCGCCAGCATCATCCCCGCCGGACCTCCTCCGGCGATCACCACAGCATGCTCGGTCATACGCATCTCGCTCCTCCCACTTCCGTTCGTTCTGACCTGCGGCGGGCGATTATGCGGCACGACCCGAGGCTTCATGAAGGCCTCGCGTGCGGTATAAGTTGGAAGCGGAGAGGAGCGTGTGACGTCCCTTTCCCTTGTCGTCCGGCATGGACGGAAGCAGCCCCGCCTCCGATGCCCGCGCACGCACGATGCGAGTCTCGAACCGCGCGTCGCGACGCGCCTGCTGCTCGCCAACAGCAGGGAAGTGTCTAGCGGCACGATGTCGAGAAGCGCCGGACGGCTCCGCTCACCAGGTGAAGGGCCTCGACAGGCGCGGCCCACGACACCAGGAGACCACGATGCCGAAGTACCTGCTTCTCAAGCACTACCGCGGCGGCCCGGAGCCGCACCATCCCTTCCCGCCGATGGACCAGTGGGCGCCCGAGGACGTGGAGGCGCACATGGCGTTCCTCAGGCACGTCAGCGAGCTGCTGCAGGAGAACGGCGAGTACGTCGACGGGCAGGCGCTCACGCCGGCGCGCACCTGGGTGCGCTACGGCGGCCCGGACGCGGCGCCCGTCACCACCGACGGCCCGCACCCGGAGACCAGCGACCTCATAGCGGGCTGGTACATGATCGACGTCGAGTCCCGCGAGCGCGCGCTCGAAGTCGCGGCGTACGTCTCCTCCGAGCCGGGCCCCGGCGGCGAGCCCCTGTACGAGTGGATCGACGTCCGGGAGGTCATGTCCGGGGCGCCGTCGGAGGACTGATCCGGCGTGATCGACGAGCCGGCGCAACAGCTGGACGAGGGCGCCCTGCGCGCCCTCGTCCCGCGGGTGCTCGCAGGCCTGGTCCGCCGGGGCGAGGACTTCGACGCGGCCGAGGACGCGCTCCAGGAGGCGCTGCTGGAGGCGCTCCGGGTCTGGCCCGCGCACCCGCCGCGCGACCCGCGCGCGTGGCTGACCACGGTCGCGACGCGGCGGCTGGTCGACGCCCGCCGCAGCGAGGCCGCCCGGCAGCGCCGCGAGGAGACCGAGCTCGCGCAGCCGCGTCCGGGTGCCACGGAGGAGGGCGACGACACGCTCTTCCTGCTGTTCTGCTGCTGTCACCCCGACCTCGCGCCCGCGTCGCAGGTGGCGCTGACCCTGCGCGCCGTCGGCGGCCTCACCACCCAGGAGATCGCCGACGCCTTCTACGTCCCCGAGGCGACGATGGCGCAGCGGATCAGCCGCGCCAAGCGCACCCTCCGTGGGCGCCGGCTCGACCAGCCCGGCGATCTCGCCGTCGTGCTGCGCGTGCTCTACCTCGTCTACACGGCCGGCCATGCGGGCCGCGTCGACCTGGCCGGCGAGGCGATCCGGCTCGCCCGCCAGCTCACCCTCGCCACGGAGGAGCCCGAGGCGCGCGGGCTGCTCGCGCTGATGCTCCTGAACCACGCCCGGCTCCCGGCGCGGCTCGACCCCGAGGGCCGGATCGTCACGCTCGACCGGCAGGACCGCGGCCGGTGGGACACGCGCGAGATCGCCGAGGGCGTGCGCGTCCTGCAGTCGGCGCTCGCCATCCAGACGGAGGAACGGCGCCCGGGCCGCTACCAGGTCGAGGCCGCGATCGCTGCCCTGCACGACGACGCGGCGAGCGCCGAGGAGACCGACTGGCCGCAGATCCTCGCCTGGTACGACGACCTCGTCGCGCTGACCGAGGACCCCGTGCGCCAGGACCCCGCCGCGGTGCTCGGCCGCGCGGTCGCGGTCGGCCATGTCCTCGGTGCCGCCGCCGGCCTGCGCGAGACGGACCGGCTGCGCGAGGTGCTCGGCGAGCGGCACCGGTGGCACGCCGTGCGCGGGCACCTGCACGAGCTCGACGGCGACCTGCCCGCCGCCGCCCCGGCGTACGCCGAGGCCGCCCGGCGGGCCACGAACGTCGCCGAGCGCGACCACCTGGTCCGCCAGGCCGCCCGCGCGCGAGCCTTGTCCCGTCAGCGGATCGGCTCGCGGAACGTGATGTCGGACGAGCGGTGGTCGAGATGAAGACGTGGTCTTGCCCTTCCGGCGCGTGTCATCGGCGCTCGAGCGTCGCATCCTCACCATCGAGCACATGACGATCCAACGGATGGAGCACGTCGGCACGCCATCTCGGCGTCGAACTCCGGGGTGCCCTCCCTGCGGGCCCTTGCCGATTCGGCTACGGCGTCGTGTGCGTCCAGAAGATCTCGGTGCGGTAGCGCCGCGAGAGCTCTGACTGGTCGGCGACGAGGTCGTGCGCCTTCGCGAGGAGCCCAGTGCGCTCGTCGTCGGGCAGGTTCGCGATCCAGCTCCACGACGCGACGAGCGCGACCAGGTCGTCGGGGACCATCCGGTGGACGTGCTCGACCTCGTCCTGCGACAAGGGCGCGAACGATTGGGTCTGCCGTAGCGCGAGCTTCCAGCGCTC
>DATHJG010000874.1:0-3104 GCA_035489875.1 Solirubrobacteraceae bacterium
CTCTCTCGCTATGAGGATTCCCGAGTTGCCGCTGCGGCCGGAGGTCGAAGCGTTCTTGGTTGAACGGGCCGGCGGCCGGTTGGGCTGGCTGGAGGAAGTCGTCAGCCAACAACTGCCGTGGGCTCTGGCTCCTCGCGGACACGGCGTGACGTCATCTTGGGTCGGCGATCGGCTGACCCGCCGCCATGCGGACGGGTTGCCCGCGGCGTCGCGGACGCGAACCCACCCGCGGCCGGACGGCGCGCGGGCCTTCACGCGGGCCGAGTACTGGCGCTTGCGCTTTGTGCGGCTGACGATCCGCTTGGTCGTGGCGCCACGAGCCGTTAGCGCATACGGTGAGTGTCGCCGCTACCCGACCGTGTCGGCGGTAGCGGGGTGAGAACGGCGGTCGGGAACCATGGGGGGAACGAAGCTCTCGAAGAGCGGATCAGCGCTGCGCGAGCACGGTGCGACGAGCGGGAAGCCGAGATCGCGCAGATGGAAAGCGATTACCAGGACTGGCTGCGCGATAGCGCCTAGGCGGGTCGGCACCCAGGTCTGACCAACATCGGCAAGGCAGAAACGACAGCGCCGGCGCGCAGCGAGCGAGTGTCGCAATGGACGAGGAGGGGTTGCTTCAAGTCCTGCTTGCCGCTCGCAGGCTCGATCCGTGAGCGTCTAGAGCGAGAGCATCGCGGTCGCGACTTCACCGGCGGCCGCGTCGGGAATCGCGGTTGCGGTCTGCTCGAGCACGAGCAGCCGCGCACCGGGGATCTCGCGCGCGATCGCTTCGCCGTTGCCGACAGGGAAGAACGGGTCGCGGCGGCCGTGCACCACGAGCGTCGGGATCGGGAGCTCGGGCAGGCGCTTGCGCCAGCGCGGCTTGCAGTTGAGCTTGGCGAACACCATGCCCATCTGGTTGGCCACCTGCACCGCGGGCTCTGTGCCCGGCGTGCGGTCCCAGATGCGTTCGGCGGTCGCGCGCGCGGCGGCGGGGTCGTTGCCGAGGATCTCCGCGCCTCCGGCGGCGAACTCGGCCACGGCGGCGCGGTCGGACCAGTCGGGCATCGAGCGCGAAAACAGCCGCTTCATCGTCGCCGCGTCATGGTCAGGCAGGTCGTCGTCGAGCCGACCGGGAGCGACGGGCCGCGTTCCCACGAGGGTGAGTGCCGAGAACGCGTCCGGGTGGTCGAGCGCGGCGACCTGGGCGACCATCCCGCTGACGCCGATGCCCGCAAGGTGCGCCGGCCGATCGTCGAGTTCGCGGGCCAGAGCCGCGGCGTCCGCGGCAAGATCGCGCAGTGTGTACGCGGGAGCCTTGGAACTGACGGTGGTCGAGGCGCCGGAATCACGCAGGTCATAGCGCACGACGTGGCGCCCGCCGCCAGCGAGCGCCTCGCACAGTGCGTCGGGCCACGAGAGCATGGTCGTACCGCCCGCGAGCAGAACGAGCGGCGCCGCCGTGTCACCGAAGTGCTCGACCCCGAGCGTGACGCCGTTCGCCTCGAGCGTGGCCATCACGCACCATCCACGAACGTGTAGTTGCGCTCGATCCGGCCGTCCGCGGCCAGGACGAGCACGTTGAGCCCGACCGCGGCCGTCTGTCCCTCGTTGGTGACCGCGTCCCAGTGGAACTTGACGACTTCGCCGAGCCTCTCGGCGTCGTCGCGCCCTCGGAAGCTGAGCCCCTCGGAGCCGACCCAGTGGTCGTAGGACGCTGTCGCCCGCGCCTCGAGCTCAGTGTGTCCCCGCGCCTCGAGTGTGGCGGCCAGCCCGATACCGGGGCTCGCTGCGATCTCGCGCATCTCCCGGGGCGGCTGGAGGATCTGTGACCCGTCCTCCGTCCAGAGCTCGGCGATCATCCGCCGGCGCCGGTCGGCGTCGGGCTCGTTCCAGAGCGCCATGTATCGATCCGCCAACTGCGCTGCCGCCACGGTGCGGGTTTCGGGGAACTGGATTGCTTCGCTCATCTTGGGTGCCTCCTGTGGTCGTTGCTTGTGGCAGTAACGGTCCCGCAGGAACGACCGCGCGTCGATTACCTCCAATGTGCAACTGCCGCTACCGTTCGGACCGTGGCCGTCCAGACCGAGCGGGAGCCGCAGAGCGTCGGTGAGCTCCTCCGCTTCTGGCGCACTCAGCGGCATCTCACGCAGATGGAACTGGCGCTCGACGCGAACCTCTCCAACAAGCACCTCAGCTTCGTAGAGACCGGTCGCTCGCGTCCGAGCCGCCAGCTCCTTGTCCACCTGGCCCAGCACCTCGACCTGCCGATCGCCGAGCGCAACCGCCTGCTGCTCGCCGGCGGCTTCGCTCCTCCGTATCTCGAGCAGGCCTTCGACGGGGAGATGATGCGGCCGCTGCGCGAGTCGCTCAGCCGGCTGCTCGAGGCACACGAGCCGAATCCGGCGTTGATCGTCGACGGACTCTGGAACCTGATCGAGGCCAATCGGGCCGCGTCGCTCCTCTGGGACGGGGTCGACCCTGAGCTGCTCGAGCCCCCGATCAACATGCTCCGGCTCGCCGTTCACCCGGGAGGTCTTCCGAAGATCTCGTCGATGACTGCAGCCTGCAACGCGCCGCTGATCACGAAGCTCAGGCGTCGGAGCCGCGAGGACGCCGATCCGGCGCTCGCCGAGCTGATCGAGGATGTCTCCTCCTACCTCCCGGACGAGCCGCCGACGAGTCCCGCGACTCAGCCCGTGGTCTCGCTGGACCTGCAAACACCGCTCGGCGAGGTCAGCCTCTTCACCGTGATCGCCACCCTCGGCGCGCCACTGGAGGTGTCGGCGGCAAACCTCGCGATCGAGACCTTCCTGCCAATGGACGAGCGCAGCGCAGCGCGGCTTGCAGAGCTCAGCGGAAAGGCACGAGGAGGATGACCACGGTCGCCACGTGACATTCTGACGCCGGCTTCTGCTTTGGACGAAAAGGAGCAGCGCAGCGGCGGTCGACCGGACTGCTGGGTTGAGGCGAGGCTGTCGCGTAAGTCGGTCGCGACGCCGTCGGCGAAATCGGCGAGGCGCCGCAGGGCGTTCTAACGGCCTGCGAGCCGCCGTCGAGGGAAATCAGTCGCGGCGAAACGGGCCTGCGGATTCCCTGCCGGACTTATGCGACAGCCTCAGGCA
>DATHJG010000875.1:0-3119 GCA_035489875.1 Solirubrobacteraceae bacterium
CGGCCCGATCACGGTCAGCCCGGCGCGCGCGCACGCCTCGATCGCCTCCGGCAGCGAGCACTGGTCGATCGTGATCTGGTTCAGGCTGAGGCGCGAGAGCTCGAGCCGCGGGCTCATGGCTGCTCCACTCCGGCCAGCTCCAGCGCGCCGCGCATCCGCGCGGCGGCCCGGTCGGGGTCGCGCAGCAGGCCGGCGCCGTCGGCGAGCACGAACAGCTCGGCGAGGTGCGTGATCGAGCGGGCGCTCTCCCTCCCGCCGACCATGCGGAAGTGATGCTGGTGGTCGTTGAGGTAGGCGAGGAAGACGATGCCGGTCTTGTACTGGTACGTGGGCGCCTGGAAGACGTGGCGCGAGAGCGCGACGGTCGGCGCGAGGATCTCGTCGTAGCGGGCGGCGTCGCCGGCGTCGAGCGCGGCGAGCGCCGCCGCGGCGGCGGGCGCGATCGCGTCGAAGATGCCGAGCAGCGCGTCCGAGTGGCCGTGCTCGTCGCCGCGGATCAGCTCCGGGTAGTGGAAGTCGTCGCCGGTGTAGAGGCGGACGCCGTCGGGCAGCCGCCGGCGCAGCGCGACCTCGCGGCCGTGGTCGAGCAGCGAGACCTTGACGCCGTCGACCTTGTCGCGGTTGGCGCCGATGATCGCGAGCATGGTCTCGGACGCCGCATCGAGATCGGCGTCTCCCCAGTATCCGGCCAGCGCGGGGTCGAACGCCGGGCCGAGCCAGTGCAGGATCGCGGGCTGCGCGAGCTGCCCGAGCACGTGGCCGTAGACGTCCGCGTAGTCGTCTGCGCCGCGCGCCGCGGCGGTGAGCGCGCGGCTGGCCATGAGCACGACCTGGGCGCCGGTGCCCTCGACGAACGCGCACTGCTCGTCGTAGGCGGCGCGGACATCGTCCAGCGTTGGCGCCGTTGGGGCGAGGTGGTCCGTGCCGGCGCCGGCGGCGATGCCGCCCCCGCACTCCTTGGCGTCGGCGACGGAGCGCCGGATCAGCTCCTGCGTCGCCGGCCAGTCCAAGCCCATTCCGCGCTGCGCGGTGTCCATCGCCTCGGCGACGCGGAACCCGTGCGACCAAAGGTGGCGGCGGAACGCGAGCGTCGCATCCCAGTCGAGCCGGGCGGGACCTTCCGGGTCGCCGGGGGCGAGCGGGTCGGCCACGACGTGGGCGGCGGCGAAGCAGACGCGGCTTCGCGGTGGGCCGTGGGGTGTGGTGTAGGGCGAGGGCGCGCCGGGCGAGTACGGCTCGATCGCGCCGTGCGCGCGCGGGAGGTTGAGCGCGGTCGAGGTCGTCGTGGTCACAGCGCGAGCTCCGGGACGTCGACGAACCGGCGCTCGTGCCACGACTGCATCCCGAGCTCGGCGAGCTGGATCCCCTTGGCGGCCTCGAGGAAGTCCCACGGGAACGGCTCGTCGAACACGACGTGGCGCAGGAACTTCTCCCACTGGACCTTGAAGCCGTTGTCGTGCTCGGCCCGGTCCGGCACGCGTTGCCAGGCCGCGCGGTGGTCGATCGGGCTCGGGATGTCCGGGTTCCAGACCGGCGCGGGGGTCGCGGCCGCCGGCTGGATCCGGCACTCGCGCAGCCCGGCGACCGCGCTGCCCTCGGTGCCGTCGACCTGGAGCTCGAACAGCTCGTCGCGATCGACGCGCACGCACCAGGAGGAGTTCATCTGCACGACCGGCCCGTTCTCGATCTCGAACATCGCGTAGGCCGCGTCCTCGGCGGTGACGGCATACGGCTCGCCGGCCTCGTCGATCCGCTCGGGGACGTGGATCGCGCCGAGGGCGGACACCGAGCGGACCGGGCCGAACAGGTTGTCGAGCAGGTAGCGCCAGTGGCAGAACATGTCGACGAGGATCCCGCCGCCGTCCTCCTTGCGGTAGTTCCACGACGGGCGCTGCGGCGCGGGGACCGGGCCGGGGAACACCCAGTAGCCGAACTCGCCGCGCACGCTCAGGATGCGGCCGAAGAAGCCGGTGTCGATCAGCTCGCGCAGCTTGACGAGCCCCGGGAGGAACAGCTTGTCCTGGACGACGCCGTTCTTGACACCGGCGGCGCGGGCGAGCCGCGCGAGCTCGAGCCCCTCCTCCAGCGTCTCGGTCACGGGCTTCTCGCAGTACAGGTGCCTGCCCGCGGCGATCGCCTTGCGGATCGCGTCGGGCCGGCGCTGCGTGACCTGCGCGTCGAAGTAGACCTCGAGCTCCGGATCGGCGAGCGCGGCGTCGAGATCGGTGGTCCAGCGCTCGAGCCCGTGGGCCGCGGCGAGTCGCGCGAGCTTGCGCTCGTCGCGCCCGATCAGCACCGGCTCGGGCCAGATCACCTCGCGCCCGACCTCCACCCCGCCCTGCGCGCGGATGGCGAGGATCGAGCGGACCAGGTGCTGGTTCATCCCCATCCGCCCCGTGACGCCGTTCATGGCGATCCCGACGCGCCGGACGCCGCTGCCCTCAGGGGCGCGAACTGCCCGCACTGACTCCTCGATGCTCATCCCATCTCTCTCCGGAAAGCGTTTGCCGCGGCGGAGGGTAGCGAGCGTTTCCGCGCGTCGTCAAGCGGACCTGTGGTGCGAGGCGCTGGAGAACGGCGGGCATCGAGGGGAGAGGGTTCGGTTGAGGCGCCGGGCTCGGGGAGGGAGCAAAACGTCGCATTCGGCGCACACCCGCGGACGAATGCGACGTTATGCCGATATGTGCGGCACAACGTCGCACCGACCCAGGACCCACGCGCGAATGCGACGTTTTACAGGTCCACCACCCCAAACGGACCCTCCCCTCAATGCCGCAGTTGAAGTAGACGCCGAGCCCGCCGACGACGATATGCCGCGCTGGGACGAGGCCGCGCTGGACGAGGCCGCGCCGGGACGAGGCCGCGCCGGGACGAGGCCGCGCCGAGCCGCGGCGAGCCGCGCGTCAGGCCGCGTCGGCGAGCGGCTCGACGCCGAGGTAGCGCCGCTGCGCGGCGGGGTCGGCGATCAGGGCCTCCGCCGTCGTCTCCGCCGCGATCACCCCCGTGACCATGATCAGCTGGCGCTTGGCCAGCGATGTCGCCACGCCGAGGTTCTGTTCGACGACCAGCAGCCCCATGCCCTCGGCGGCGACGTCCTTGAGCGTCTGGATGAGCCCCTC
>DATHJG010000876.1:0-2364 GCA_035489875.1 Solirubrobacteraceae bacterium
GGCGAGGTCGTCCAGCAGGATCCGTTCGGGTTCGTGCAGCACATCCCGGTGCCGCCGGACAAGGAGGCGCTGCGCGAGATCGCGAGCATCACCGGCGGCCGCTTCTTCGAGGCCGTGAGCGCGAAGGACGCGGAGCAGATCTACAGCCGCATCGGCACCCGGCTGACATCGCGGCCGGAGAAGCGGGAGATCACGGTCGCGTTCGCCGGCGGCGGGTTCGTGCTGCTGGTGCTCGGCGGCGCCCTGTCGCTGGTCTGGTTCGGGCGCCTGCCGTAGTGGCCGTTATCAATAGAATTAGTGTAGTATGTGGCGGCACGTGCACTCGACCGTCGACACCCTGCGCCCGTCGGAAGGCGCCCTCTCCACCGCGGAGCTCGAGGCGTTCGTGCGCGACCTGATGGCGCGTCCGGAGGCATGGGCCCACCTGATCGCCCACGACGCCGAGCGGCGCCGCTACGAGCTGCTGCTGCGCGACGACCGCGTCGAGGTCTGGCTGATCTGCTGGATGGAGGACCACGACACCGGCTACCACGACCACGACCTGTCCGGCGGCGCGGTCGGCGTCGTGGCGGGCGCGGTGCGCGAGGACCGGCTCGTACTCGGCGGCGGCACGGTCAGCCGGATCGCCGCGGAGGGCGAGGCGTTCACGTTCACCGCCTCCGACATCCACCGCGTCCTGCACGCCGGCGACGCGCCGGCGGTCACGATTCACGCGTACTCGCCGCCGCTGTGGCGGATGGGCGCGTACGAGATCGGCGCGGACGGCGAGCTGCGCCGCCACTCCGTGTCGTACGCCGACGAGCTGCGTCCGCTCTCGGCGGTCTAGGTTCGCTGCTCGGCGAGCGTGGTCAGGACGGCCTCGTACACGGCCGCCGGTCCGCGCTCCTCCGCCATCCGCACGGGCGCGCGGTCCTCGAGCTCCAGCCGCAGCAGCGGGTCCTCGAGCGCGCTGCCGGCCAGCCACAGCGTGCCGACCACGCTCTCCAGCCCCAGCTCCGAGCCGACGGCGAGCGCATCGCCCGGCGCGCAGGCCCGCGCTTGCAGGTGACGGCCGACCGCCTCGGGCAGACCGCCCGGCGCCTCCGCCTCCTCGTCGAGCACGAGCAGGTCGCCGCCGTCCGCGATCCAGGCGCGCACCGCGAGCAGGCGGGCGATCGGCTCGACCTCCGCGGCGGGCCGTGCCGAGTGGAGCACGACCTCCGCGCCGGCTCGCTCGCACGCCTCCAGCGCGCGGACGCCGAGCAGCGTGAACGTGCCCTCCGCATCGTGCAGGAACGAGCCGCCCGCGCCACGCAGCGTGTGGTCGAGGTCGACATAGACGCAGCGGAGCACCCGTCTAGTCTCACATGGAAGATGGCCGTCGTCCGCGACATCGAGCCCTGGGACGCGCTGCTCGCCGCCGGTCGCGAGGACGAGCGGCTGGTCATGCAGGCCGCGCAGCACCGGCGCCCGGCGCGCGCGGTCGCGCTGCCCGAGGAGCTGCACCCGGAGGTCGTCGACGCGCTGGCCGCGCGGGGGATCGAGCGGCTGTGGTCGCACCAGGCCGAGGCGCTGCACGCGGCGTGGGCCGGGCCGACGATCGTCACGACCGGGACCGCGAGCGGCAAGTCGCTCGCGTTCCAGCTCCCCACGCTCGACACGCTCTGCCGCGACGCTCGCGCCCGCGCGCTGTACCTCTACCCGACGAAGGCGCTCGCGCAGGACCAGGCGCGCGCGCTGCACGCGCTCGGGATCAAGCGCGCGCGGCCGGCGATCTACGACGGCGACACGCCGCGCGAGCAGCGCGCGCAGATCCGGCGCAAGGCGAACATCGTCCTCACCAATCCGGACATGCTGCACCTCGGGATCCTGCCCAACCATCGGGCCTGGGCGGACGTGTTCGCCAACCTCGCGCTCGTCGTGGTCGACGAGGCGCACGTCTACCGCGGCGTGTTCGGCTCCCACGTCGCGAACGTGCTGCGGCGGCTGCGGCGGATCGCCGCCGCGTACGGGACCGAGCCCCGCTTCCTGCTCGCCAGCGCGACGATCGCCAACCCGGGCGAGCTGGCCGAGCGGCTGACCGGCCTGCCGGACGTGACCGTGGTGGAGCGCGACGGGTCGCCGGGGGCGAAGAAGACGATCGCGATGTGGAACCCGCCGATCGTCGACGAGCAGCTCGCGACGCGCCGCTCCGCCCTGGCCGAGGCGGCCGACCTCCTCGCCGAGCTCGTGAGCCAGGGCGCGCGCACGATCGTGTTCATGAAGTCCCGCAAGGCGGTCGAGCTGATAGCGCGGTTCACGCAGCTCGCGCTCGAGGACCTCGGCCGGCCGGAGCTGTCCGAGCGGATCGCGCCCTACCGCGCCGGCTACACGCCGCAGCAGCGG
>DATHJG010000877.1:0-7970 GCA_035489875.1 Solirubrobacteraceae bacterium
GACGGCACCGAGATGCCCGCGCCGGTGAGCGCGACGACCCGGTCGGCCGAGCGCAGCAGCTCGGCCAGCCGGGTGGCGGCGGACGTCGCGGGCGCGCTCAAGCGCCCTTGAACCTCGGGGTGCGCTTCGCGAGGAACGCGCCGATCCCCTCACGCGCGTCCTCGGAGGCGAACGCGGTGGCGAAGGCGACCTTCTCCGCCGCGATGCCCTCGTCGAGGTCGCCGGCGTCAGAGACGCGCTTGATCTGCTCGAGCGCCAGCGGCGGCTGCTGCGCGAACTTGCGCGCCCAGGCGAGCGCCGTGTCGAACAGCTCGTGATCGGCCACCACCCGGTTGACGAGACCGAACTCGTACGCCTCCTCCGCCCCGATCGGGTCGCCGGTCGTGTTCATCTCCAGCGCCTTCGCCGGCCCGACCAGCCGCGGGAGCCGCTGCGTGCCGCCGAAGCCGGGGATGATTCCGAGGTTGATCTCCGGCTGGCCGAACGACGCCGAGAACGCCGCGATGCGCACGTCGCACGCCATCGCCAGCTCGCAGCCGCCGCCGAGCGCCATGCCGTTGACGGCGGCGATCGTCATCGTCCGCGACTGCCCGAACGAGCGCAGCAGCGCGTGGCCGCGGTCGAGCAGCGCCTTCCCGGCCGCCTCGTCCATCTGCGTGAACGCCTTGATGTCGGCGCCGGCGGAGAACAGCGCGGGGTTCGGCGAGGCGACGATGACCGCCTTCGCCTTGCCCTCGACCTCGTTCCACGCGCCCTCGAGCGCCTCGATCACCTGCGGCGAGAGCGAGTTCGCCGGCGGGTTGTCGAGCCACAGGACGGCGACGTCGTCGCTGCGCCGGTCGAGCTTGACGACCGCCGTCTCGTACCCGGCCTCCGGCTGCGGGTACGGGTAGAAGCCCTGGCCGCTCTTGGCGCCCAGGCGGCCCTGGGCCACCATCCGGCGCAGCACGAGCGGCGGCGCGAAATGCTCGCCCCACTCCTGCTCGGCACGCTCGAGCGCGGCCACCACGTCGTCGAGGCCGCGGAAGTCGGCGCGGGCGAACGGGCCAGGGAGCATGCCGGTGCCCATCATCAGGCCGAGGTCGATCTCGCGCACGCCCGCGATGCCCTCCTCGAGCACGAGGCACGCCTCGACGATCGCCTTGAGCGTGAAGCGCTCCGCGATGCGGTCGTCGAGCTGGGTGGAGGTGTCAGCGGTGCTCATAGAACCCCTTCCCGGTCTTGGCGCCGAGCTCGCCGCGCTCGAGGCGCTCCTCCATGCCCTTGTGGACGTAGAAGCGGTCGCCGTACGCGTCGCGCAGGTCGCGCGCCACCTTCACGACCGTGTCCAGGCCCGACATGTCGGCCAGCCGGAACGGCCCCATCGGCATCTGGGCCTTCTCCTTGATGAACTCGTCGATCTCGTCGACCGGCACGCCGCTCTCGTCCTGGTAGCGCCAGATCTCCGACGCGGTCGAGAGCAGGATGCGGTTGACGACGAAGCCCGGGCACTCGGCCGCGCGGATCGGCATCTTCTTGATCTGCTGCGCGAACGTCATGGCGGCATGGGCCGTCTCGGCGGACGTCTCGTCGCCTTCGATCACCTCGATCAGGCGCATGAACGACGCGGGCCAGAAGAAGTGGAAGCCGACGACCTGGTCCGGCCGCTGCGTGGCGTCGGCGATCTCGGTGATCGAGAGGCCCGACGTGTTGGACGCCAGCACGGCGTGGCCCGGCGTCACCGCGTCGAGCTCGGCGAACACCTGGTGCTTGATCGCCATCTTCTCCGGCACCGCCTCGATCGCGAAATCGACGTCGCCGAAGCCGTCGTACGCGGTCGCGCCGGTGATGTTGCCGAGGATGCGCTGGAGCTGGGCGTCGCCCTGCTCCTGCGTGAGCTTGCCCTTGTCGACGAGCCTGGCGGCCTGCCGGGCGGTCACCTCGCGGGCCTTCTCGAGCCCGGTGTCGACGAACCGCTCGTCGACGTCCTTGAGGATGACGGGGATGTCTGCCGCTGCGATGACCTGTGCGATCTCGCCGCCCATGACGCCGGCGCCGACGACCGCGGCCTTGAAGACGAACATGCCGTTGACCCTACCGGCTGGTGACGGCCTCCAGCTCCGTATCCGCCCGCCGTTCGCGCGCGAACCGGGTGAGGGTCCGGCGCAGCGAAGCGACGACCTCGCGGCGCACGAAGATCCGGTCCACCAGCCAGGTCAGCGCGTTGCGCTCCTTCAGCTCGTAGTCGAGCGAGAGCGTGATCGTGACGCTGTCGGACCCCGGCTTGAACGCGACCCGCTGCGTCCCGCGCAGGCGGCTGTCCTCCACCGCCAGCGTCTGGCCCGCGCGCGCCTCGTACGCAGTGACCGTCTCCAGCACGCGCCCGCGTCCCTCGGGGGTGCTGTGCCAGACCAGCCGGCCCTCCGCCGGCCACTCGTCGGACAGCTCGACCACGTGCGCGAAGCCGTCGATCCACGCCGGCCAGCGGACCGGGTCGTACCAGAGCGCCTCGGCCTCGGAGGCGAGCCCGGGCAGCTCCAGGGACGCCTCGGCGCGGCCCATCAGCCGAGGACCTCGCGGCGGATGGCGTCGATCGACCCCGCGATGCGGTCCAGCCGCGGCCCCAGCTCGGCGGCAAGGCGCGCGTGCTCGGCGCGGCCGGCGTCGGTGATCCGGTAGTAGCGCTTGGAGCGCCGCTCAGGATGCTCCCACGCGCCGGCGACGAGGCCCTGCGCCTCGAGCGAGCGCAGCAGCGGGTACATCGTGTTCGGGTTGACGGCGAGGGTTCCGCCGGTCAGCTCGCCGATGCGGTCCATCAACTGGTTGCCGTAGCACGCCTCGATCGAGATGTAGTGCAGCACGAGGAGCGGGAGCAGACCGGCGCGTCGGAGGTCCCCGACGAGGGGGTCGCCCGAGATGGGCAGCTCGGCGACGGGAGGCCGCGACGACATCGCAACGGATCATGCCAGCGCGGCTGCGCCGGACACGTCTCGAGGCGATTCCTCACGCTCGACTCGAGCCTGAGAGTCAGCGCGCTGCGGGATCCGAGCTGGTGGCGCGGCTGCGCCGGCGGGTCGTCTTCGGCTTCGCGCCGGCCGCACGGCCGGCCGGAGCGCCCGGCTCGGGCTGGGTGAGCTTGATCGCCTCGAACAGCAGCAGCACCATGGCGGCGTCCGAGACTCCCGCGGCGTGCGGATCCTTCGCGAGCCGCTTCTCCGTCGCCTCCTCGATCCGGTTGAGGTCGCCGAGCAGCTTCTCGCACGCCTTGGCGGCCTGCTGCCAGCCCTTGGCGTCGAGCCGGAGGTTCGTGCGGCTGAGGTGCGCCTCGCCGCGGTCGAAGCCGCCGGCGGCGGCGGACGCGCGGGCGTAGTCGTCGACGGTCTGCAGCGCCGCGCCGACCGCGGCCTGCTTGACGATCGGCGCCGCCGCCGCCCAGGCCTCGTCGTCCACCCGCGGACGCACGCGCGCCCGGTAGTGGTGCGCGATCGCGCCGCGGACCTGCGTGGTCTTGACCAGCTCGATCAGGCCGAAGTCGTGCAGCGTGCGCACGTGGTAGCTGACGGTGCCGAGCGTCGCGTCGAGCCACTCGGCAAGCTCGCGCGGTGAAGCCGTCCGCTCTTGGAGCAATGCGAGGATCCGCACACGGAGCGGGTGGCTGAGCGCCCTGACGTAGCGCGGATCGCTGATGTTGGTGACTGGTTTCACGGGCCGTTCTGGTCGGAATCTATCCGCACGTGGCTTAGGGTTGCCTAAAGGGCGCCCAATGCCCCTGTACGAATTGGTTTATCAGATTCGCTGAACACTATGCGACGCGCGGAGGCGATGCCAAACTCACATTTTCATGACGGTGGCCCGGATCTGAGCGCGCCCATCGGCGACGCGGAGAGGAGGGCTCAATGCTGCTCGATGCGGAGCGCGTGACCGGCCGGGCGCCGCCCTGCGCGCGCTCGATCAACCCCAGTGCTCGGGGCGGAGCAGCCGCGCGAGCCGCGGCGGGGCCGCGCCGAGCGCGATCGCGGTCGCCGCGCGGGCGGCCGCCGAGCCCAGCACGTTGCCGTGGCCGGAGTGCGCGCCGACGGCGATCACGCCCGGGCGCACCTCCGCGAACACCGGCAGCCGGTCCGGCGTGTACGCGATCACGCCGGCCCAGCGGTGGGCGACGGGCGCGTCGACGCCGACGCGCTCGCGCAGCAAGCGGTCCAGCCACGCCTGCACCTCGGCGCCCGGCTCGGCCTCCAGCCCCCATTCGGCGTCGCCGTACACGCCGCGGCCGCCCCCGAGGGCCACGCTCCCGTCCGGGAGTTGCTGCCAGTACTCGTAGCCCCAGTCGTCGTAGACGGGGCACGGGATCCGGCCGGGCTCGATCGGTCTGGTGGCGAGCATCTGCAGGCGCGACGAGCGGGCCCGCCCCTCCAACTCGGGAAGCACCCGCTCCAGCCAGCCGTCGACGCAGACCACGACCGCCTTGCACCGCACCTCGCCGGCCGGCGTGGCCACGCGGTCGCCCGCCAGCGCGAGCGCGGGCGTGTCGCAGTGCAGGAGCGCACCGGCGTCGTGCGCCCGGGCGGCGAGGACCCGGCAGCGCTCGAGCGGCTGGATCGAGCCGTCGCCGGGGATGAAGACGCCGGCGCCGGTCGGGCCGTCGGCGGCGCGCGCCGGGAAGCCGTGGCGCTCGAGCGCGGCGAGCTGGCGCGCGCAGTCGTCCTCCTCCTCGGGCGACGCCGGGATGCGGAGCGAGCCGACGCGGCGCACGAGCGGGCCGAGCTCGGCGGCGAGCCGGTCGAGCTCGGCGAGCGACTCCTCGTAGATCCCGACCGCCCGCTCCTCCCCCCACGCCTCGACGGCGGCGTGGTGGAACAGCGCGCCGCCGGCGAGCAGGAAGCCGCCGTTGCGCCCGGCCGCGCCGCCGGCGATCGGACCGGCGTCGATCCCGACGACGCTCGCGCCGGCCTCCAGCGCCGCGCCGACCGCCGCGAGCCCGGACCCACCGAGCCCGACGACGCAGAGGTCGGCCGTGACGTCGCCGGCGAGCGCCGGCGGGTTCTCCCACGCGGCGGGATCGCCCCAGACGGGCGTGGCGGCGGTCTCGAGCACGCGCGGCATCCTAAACGGGGTCAGGCCCCCCTCTAGGGTGCGCTCATGCCGACCGAGCCGCTGCCGTGCGAGTGGGAGTTCCCACCGGCGGGCGAGGCCGGCGAGGGCGGCCTGCTCGCGCTGGGCGCCGATCTCGCGCCCGGCACGCTGCTGGCCGCGTACCGCTCCGGCGTCTTCCCGATGCCGATCGGCGGCGTCCCCGAGATGGCCTGGTTCAGCCCCGACCCGCGCGGGATCGTCCCGCTCGAGGAGTTCGCGCCGAGCCGCTCGCTGCGGCGCGCCGCGCGGCGCTTCACGGTCACCGCGGATCGCGCGTTCGCCGACGTCGTCGCGGGCTGCGCCGACCCGCTGCGGCCCGGCGGCTGGATCACGCCCGCGATCCGCGCCGCCTACGGCGAGCTGCACGCGCTCGGCTGGGCCCATTCGGTCGAGGTCTGGGACGCCGAGGGCACGCTGGCCGGCGGCCTGTACGGCGTCGAGGTCGGCGGCCTGTTCGCCGCCGAGTCGAAGTTCCACCGCCGGACCGACGCATCCAAGGTGGCGCTGGTCGCGCTCGTGGAGCGCCTGCGCGCGGCCGGTGGCGAGCGGATCCTCGACGTGCAGTGGACCACGCCGCACCTGCGCTCGCTCGGGGCGCACGACATTCCGCGCGCCGAGTACCTGGAGCGACTGCCGGCGGCGCTGGCCGCGCCGCCGGCGTTCGCCTGACTATGCGACCGCGGCGGCGGGCTCTTCCAGCCGGCGCGGGAGCAGCGTCTCGCGCGCGATCACGAGCCGCTGGATCTGCGACGTGCCCTCGTAGAGCTGCATGATCTTGGCGTCGCGCATCAGCTTCTCGACCGGGTAGTCCTTGATGAAGCCGTACCCGCCGTAGACCTGCACCGCGTCGGTCGTGACCTCCATCGCGGTGTCGGCGGCGAAGCGCTTGGCGTGCGAGGACTCGAGCGTGTTGCGGCGCCCCTGGTCGAGCAGCACGGCGGAGTTCCAGGTGGCCAGGCGCGAGAGGTGCACCTTGGTCGCCATGTCGGCGATCATGAACTGGATCGCCTGGTGCATCGCGATCGGGACGCCGAACTGGACGCGCTCCTTGGAGTAGTTGGTCGCGAACTCGAACGCCGCGCGGGCGATGCCGGTCGCCATCGCCGCCACGCCGGGGCGCGTGCGGTCCAGCGTCATCATCGCCAGCTTGAAGCCCTTGTTCTCCTCGCCGATCAGGTGGTCGGCGGGGACCTCGGTCTCGCTGAACGTGATGGTCGCGGTGTTGGACGCCCGCTGGCCCATCTTGTCCTCCTTCTTGTCCACCGTGACCGTGTCGTCGCGGGGGACCAGGAAGCAGGAGATGCCGCGGTGCCCGGCCTCCTTGTCGGTCTTGGCGTAGACCGTGTACCAGTCGGCGTAGCCGCCGTTGGTGATGAAGCACTTCGAGCCGTTGATGACGTACTTGTCGCCCTTGCGGACCGCGGTGGTGCGCATGCCCGAGACGTCCGAGCCGGCGTCGGGCTCGGTCAGGCAGAACGAGCCGAGCTTGAAGTCCTCGGTGAGCATCCCGAGGTACTGCTTCTTGAGCTCCTCGGAGCCGCCGAGGGCGAGCGGGGCCGAGGCCAGGCCGTTGGCGCCGATCGACGTCGCGATGCCCGAGCAGCCCCAGGAGAGCTCCTCCTCGATGACGCAGCCATCCAGGTAGGACGCACCCGGACCGCCGTACTCCTCCGGCACGTGGGTGTTCATCAGCCCCACTTCCCACGCCTTGCGCAGGACGTCGTCGGGCCAGGTCCCGTCCTTGTCGTACTCCCACGCGACGGGACGGATCTCCTTGACGGCGAAGTCGTGCGCCATCTCGCGTAGCGCCTTCTGCTCGTCGGTCAGGGTGAAATCCACCACGGTTCTGTGCTCCTAGATTGACTGGTCAGTCAACGACTGCTCCGACAAGGGTACCGGACGGCGCGTCCGTGGTCGACGGGCCTCGCCGGATGGGGCATCATCAGGTCATGGACGACGCGTTCCTCGTCGTCGTGATCGGCGTCTCGCTGTTGGCGTTCCTGGTCGCCGCCATCGCGCTGGCCACCAGCGGCGGCTCCTACGACGAGATCGGCCGGGGCGCCTTCTCCGTCGAGGAGCCGCGGCCGCCGGACACCGACGCGCAGGTCGCGGCCGAGGTGCGCGAGCTGATCGAGGCCGGCAACGCGCGCCGTGTCGCCCGCGGGGAGCCGCCGCTCGACGTGGAGGCGGAGGTCTCGAAGCGGCTGCGTGACCTATAGGTTTCGTCCATGGCCCGCCTTCGCCGCTTC
Organism: Solirubrobacteraceae bacterium; assembly: GCA_035489875.1. Lineage (GTDB taxonomy): Bacteria > Actinomycetota > Thermoleophilia > Solirubrobacterales > Solirubrobacteraceae > DASQMT01. The sequence goes on from DATHJG010000877.1 coordinate 7,362, forward strand.
GACCTGGAAGAGCTCTCCGCCCGACCGGGCACCTACTTCAACCCGGAGACCGAGATCCTGATCGTCGTCGACGACTCCGCGCATCCCGGGGCTGAGCTGGCCGACGACGTCGACGACGGCGACTGGATCCTCGTCGGCGACGAGGTGCCGCTCGACGAGGCGCAGCGCGACGAGCTGCTCGAGCGCCTGGAGGTCCGCGCCGTGCGCGCCGGCGAGCCCGACGTGGAGGACGACGAGATCGTCGAGGACGAGGACGAGCTCCAGCCGGACCCCGAGCCGGACGAATACGAATGAGTAGCCCCTGCGGGCATCCGGCCCGCAGGTCTGATGGGGACTGACGGCGTCCGGCCGTCAGTAACCGCTTCGCTCTGGCTAGTGGGCGGCCCGCTCCTCTTGCTTGGCCTCGGCCTCGGGATCGTGGGCGTCGGCGATCAGTGACGCGGCGATGCCGACCACGAAGCAGGCCGCGACCATCAGCAGCGACGTGACCGGGCCCATGTGGTAGAGGTCCTCGATCAGCAGCTTGACCGCGACGAGCGCGAGCACGACCGCGATCGTCTGGTCCAGGTAGCGGAACCGGCGGATCAGGCCCTCCACCAGCACGAACAG